>NZ_SMKJ01000379.1:0-5181 GCF_004348615.1 Micromonospora sp. KC207 | reverse complement strand
CGGTGGGGGCGTGGCGCTCACCCTGGCGATCTCGCCCTGCCCCAACGACACGTTCGCCTTCGACGCCCTGGTGCACGGCCGGGTGCCCGGCGCGCCGCCGGTCGAGGTGACCTACGCGGACGTGGACGTCACGAACACCGCCGCCGAGCGGGGCGCGTTCGACCTTGTGAAGGTGAGCTACGCCGCGCTGCCGTGGCTGCTGGACGACTACCACCTGCTGCCCTGCGGGGGCGCGCTCGGCCGCGGCTGCGGGCCGCTGGTGCTGACCCGACCCGCCCAGGCCGGCAGCGCCCAGGCCGGCAGCGCGGATCGCGTCGACCTGAGCGGGGCGACGGTGGCGGTGCCCGGGGACCGGACCACGGCGTACCTGCTGTTCCGGCTCTGGTCGGCCGGCCGGCCCCCGGCGCGGATCGAGGTGGTCCCGTTCCACGAGATCATGCCGGCGGTGGCCGCCGGCCGGTACGACGCCGGGCTGGTGATCCACGAGGCCCGGTTCACGTACCCGCGGCACGGGCTGACCGCCCTCGTCGACCTCGGCGAGTGGTGGGAGGGCGACACGGGCCTACCGATCCCGCTCGGCGCGATCCTGGCCCGCCGGGGCGCGGTCGACCCGGTCGAGGCGGCCGGCTGGATCCGCGAGTCGGTACGCCAGGCGTGGGCCGACCCGGAGGCGAGCCGACGGTACGTGCTCTCCCACGCGCAGGAGATGGAGCCCGACGTGGTGGACCGACACATCGCCCTCTACGTCAACGAGTTCACCGCGGACCTGGGAAACGCGGGGCTCGCCGCCGTGGAGGCGCTGCTGGGCCGGGCCGCCGACGCCGGGCTCGTACCCCGGATCGCCGGCCCTCAGACCTCCAGCTCGCGCGCGACCGCGTGGACGAGCTGAGCGATCTTCTGCGCCGTCTTCTTGTCGGGGAAGCGACCCCGCCGCAGGTCCGGCTGGACCTTCGCCTCCAGCACCTTGATCATGTCTTCCACGAGGCCGTGCAATTCCTCCGCCGGCCGACGGCGCAGCTCCGCCACCGAGGGCGGGGCCTCCAGCAGCTTGACCCCCATCGCCTGGGCGCCCCGGCGGCTGTCCACCACACTGAAGTCGACCCGCTGACCACCTTTGAGGTCGGTGACACCCGCCGGTAGCGCGCCCTTCGGCAGGAACACGTCGCCACCCTCGTCGCTGGTGACGAACCCGTATCCCTTGGCCGCGTCATACCACTTCACTCGACCCGTCGGCACCTGAGAACCCCTGCTTCACTTGAGACGTGTACTGCCCCAAGGCTAGCCGGATCATGGCCGCCAGCGCCGCCGGGAATCCGGTGAGGTCGGCCAAAACCAGGTCGGCCCCGGCCGAGCGCAGTTCGTCGGCCGAACAGGGTCCGGTGGCGACCGCCACGCCCGGGATGTCGGCCGCCTGAGCGGCGACCATGTCGGCGGTGTGGTCGCCGACGTACAGGTTCGCGCCATGCGCGCGCAGCGCCGTCGCCTTCTCCTCGGCGAACAGGTCGCCAGCCAACTCGTCGACGGCCAGCCCGAGATGGTCCAGGTGCAGCCGGGCCAGCCGGCCCATCTTCGAGGTGACCACCAGCACCCGGCCGCCGTGGGAGTGCACGGCCTCGATGGCCGCGACCGCGCCGGGCATCGGCAGGGTCGGGGTGATCGCGTACGCCGGGTACAGCTCGCGGTACGCCGCGACGGCCGACTCGACCCGCTCGGGCGGGAACCACCGGGCGATCTCCACCCGCAGCGGCGGGCCCAGCCGGGACACCGCCGCGTCGGCGTCCACGGGCACGCCGGTGCGCGCGGTGAGCGCCCGGTACGCCGCGGCGATGCCGGGGCGGGAGTCGACGAGGGTCATGTCGAGGTCGAAACCGACGGTAAGCGGGGGCATGCCGAGAACCTACCCGGCCGGCGCGGGTCCAGCCGGTCGTCCGAGGGGCGCGAGGACCCCGACCCGGGCTAGCGTGGAACGACGATGACCACCTCACTCGCCGATCACCTGCGGACGCTGCCCGACGCCTCCCTGGCCGCCCTCCTCCAGCTGCGGCCGGACCTCGTCGTGCCCGTGCCGGCCGACGTGTCCGCGCTCGCGGTCCGGGCCCAGTCCCGGGTCTCGGTGGCCCGGGCGTTGGACGGTCTGGACCAGTTCACCCTCCAGATCCTCGACGCCGCCCGGCTCACCCGGGCCCCGGACGACGGCACCACCTCCACCGAGGCAGTCCTCGCCATGGCCACCGCCGGGCCACGACCGCCGGCACCGGCCACCATCCGGGGCGCGGTGAACAGGCTCCGCGCGCTCTTCCTGCTGTACGGCCCCGAGCACGCCCTGCGCGTGGTTGACGGCGTCGACGAGGTCGCCCCGTACCCGGCGGGGCTGGGCAGGCCCGCGACGGGGCTGGACCCGCGCGCGGCGGCCCTCTGCGCGGACCCGGCGAAGCTGCGCCGCGCGCTGCTGGCCGCGCCCCCGTCGGCCCGGGCGATCCTGGACCGGCTCGCCGCCGGCCCGCCGGTGGGCAGCGTGCCCCCGGGCGCTTTGCAGGCCCCGCCGCTCGGCGCGGAGGACAGCGTCCCGCCGGACCCGACCAACGGCGGCGCGCCCACCGGGTCGCCGGTGCGCTGGCTGGTCGACAGCCGGCTGCTGGTGGCGGTCTCCGCCGGCACCGTGGAGCTGCCCCGCGAGGTCGGCCTGCTGCTGCGCCGCGACAGCGGCCCGCTCGGGCCGCTGCGCACCAGCCCCCCGCCGGTGGCCGCCGTCGCACGTGAGGCGAAGGCCGTCGACTCGGCCGGGGCCGGGCAGACCATGGAGGTGGTACGGCACACCGAGGCGCTGCTGGAGCTGCTCTCCGCCGAGCCGGCCCCGGTGCTGCGCTCGGGTGGGATCGGGGTGCGCGACCTGCGTCGGCTGGCGAAGTCCCTCGCCCTGGACGAGGCGACGACCGCCCTGTTGCTGGAGGTGGCGTACGCGGCCGGGCTGGCCGGTGAGCTGGAGCTGCCCGGGGCGACGAGCGCCCGCTACGGTGCCGACCAGCAGGTCCTGCCCACCGGCGGGTACGAGGTGTGGCGGGCCATGTCGTTGGCCCGGCGCTGGGAGCAGTTGGCCCGGGCCTGGCTGCTGATGACCCGCCAGGTGGGCCTCGTGGGGCAGCGCGACGACCGGGACCGGCCGATCGGGGCGCTCTCGCCTGAGGCTGAGCGGGCCAATGCGCCGGCCTCCCGGCGGGCCGTGCTGGCTGAGCTCGCCGACCTGGAACCGGCCGTCGCGCCCACTTCGGAGGAGGTGCTGGAACTGCTCGACTGGCGGGCGCCCCGGCGCAGTCGGGGCCGGGAGGCCGCGCACCGGGAGGCGCTGGTGGAGGCGGCCCGGCTGGGCGTGACCGGGCTCGGGGCGCTCACCTCGTACGGGCGGCTGCTGCTGACCGACGTGGCCGAGACCGACGAGCGGGGCGGGGACGACCCGCTCGGGCTGCACGCCGACGCCGAGGACGCGTCCACGGCGGTGCGGGCGCTCGACGGGCTGCTGCCCGCGCCGGTCGACCACTTCCTGGTGCAGGCCGACCTGACCGTGGTGGTGCCCGGTCCGCCCGACCCGGCGCTCGCCGGCGAGCTGGAGGTGGTGGCCGAGCACGAGTCGGCGGGCGGGGCGAGCGTGCACCGGGTCACCACGGCCAGCGTGCGCCGGGCCCTGGACGCCGGATACTCGGCCGACGACCTGCACGAACTGTTCCGCCGCCGGTCCCGCACCCCGGTCCCGCAGGGGCTGACGTACCTGGTGGACGACGTCGCGCGCAAGCACGGCGGGCTGCGGGTCGGCTCCGCCGGCGGGTACGTGCGCAGCGACGACGAGGCGCTGCTCGCGGAGGTGCTGTCGGACCGGCGGCTGGAGTCGCTGGCGTTCCGGCGGCTGGCCCCGACGGTGCTGGCCACCCCGTACCAGGTGAACCGGATGCTGATGGCGCTGCGCGACGCCGGGTACGCCCCGGTGCCGGAGGACGCCTCCGGGGCGGCGGTGCTGTACCGGCCGAGGACCCGGCGCGCCCCGGGTCGGGCACCGGTGAGCCGTGCCGTCGACCCGCTGGCGTCGCCGAAGCTGGCCATGCCCCGGCTGCTCGGGGTGGTGGAGCAGATCCGCCGGGGCGAGGCGGCGGCGCGGGCAGCCCGGCGGGCCCCGGCGGTGGTGCGCGGCAGCACGGCCGGCATCGGCCCGGCGCCGGCGCACGGTCACGCCGACGCCCTCGCCGTGCTCCAGCAGGCGGTGCGGGACAAGGCGCTGGTCTGGGTGGGGTACGTCGACGCGCACGGGGCGACGGCGTCCCGGCTGGTCCGGCCGGTGTCGATCGGGGCGGGCTACCTGCGCGCCGAGGACGAGCGCACGGAGATGCTGCACACCTTCGCGCTGCACCGGATCACCGCGGCGGTGCTGGAGGGGACCTGAGCCGCCCGAGTGTTCAGCGGCGGTTGCGGCGGACGGTGCCGATCACGGAGACGGCCAGCAGCAGGGCGAACCCGGCCCCGGCGGACTCGCCGACGGAGGCGACGAAGCCCTGCCGCTGGACCAGCCAGCCGTAGAGGAACCAGCCGACGAGGAGCACGGCGGCGGTCGCGTACCCGAACAGGGCCGCCCCCGAGACCTCGCCGGCCGGCGTGGGATCGTCCTCGGCGGTCACGTGCCGGGCCGCCGACCGAAGAGCACCACCCGACTGCCCACCTTGCCCAGCTCCCAGGCACGGCGGGCGTCGGCGGGGAGCAGGTTGACGCAGCCGTGCGAGCCGATCGACTTGTCGTGCAGGTAGGTGGTGGTCTGGTGGTAGCCCATGCCCTGGGTGAAGTGCTGCCAGTACGGTAGCCACACCTCGTACGGGTCGGACCACTCCTTCACGTTCCGGTAGTTGATGGTGAACGTGCCGGCGGGGGTGGCGTAGCCGGGCATCCCGGTCCGGGTCACCGTCGGGCCCCACACCACCTTGCCGCCGCGCACCGCCCACGTGGTCTGCCGGGTCAGGTCGATGCAGAACGTGGTGCCGGAGCCGGCCTTGCAGCGCTTGGTGTCGGTGGTGGCCAGCCGCTTCGCCACGTCGTACGTGGTGGGGCCGGCGCGGCCGGCGGCGGGGCGGACGTCGTACCGCTGCTGGAACTTCTTGATCGCGGCGCAGTCGGCGGCGGACTGGCGGCCGTCCACGGTCACCC
>NZ_SMKJ01000378.1:0-5248 GCF_004348615.1 Micromonospora sp. KC207 | reverse complement strand
GGCCTGGGCGGTGCGGGGAGTCGACCTGCGCGTCGAGGTTGGGGAGCGGGTGCTGCTGCTGGGGCCGTCCGGTGCCGGCAAGAGCACGCTGCTGGCCGCGCTGGCCGGGCTGTTGGCCGACGACTCGGGCGAGCAGGAGGGCACCGTCGAGGTCGACGGGCTCGACCCCCGCACCGACCGGAAACGGGTCGGCATCGTCTTCCAGGACCCGGAGAGCCAGCTCGTGATGGCCCGCTGCGGCGACGACGTCGCGTTCGGGCTGGAGAACCGGGGCGTGCCCGCCGGTGAGATCTGGCCCCGGGTGGACGAGGCGCTGCGCCGGGTCGGCTTCCCGTACCACCGGGACCGCCCGACCGCGGCCCTCTCCGGCGGCGAGCAGCAGCGGCTGGCGCTGGCCGGGGCGCTCGCCCTGCGGCCGGGGCTGCTGCTGCTCGACGAGCCGACCGCCAACCTCGACCCGGCCGGGGCGGCGCTGGTCCGCCGGGCCGTGGCCGACGCCGTGGCCGCCGACACCACGCTGGTCCTGGTCGAGCACCGCGTCGCCGAGGCGCTGCCGCTGGTCGACCGGGTGGTGGTGCTGGAGCCGGGCGGCGGGGTCCGCGCCGACGGGCCGCCGGAGGCGGTCTTCGCCGTCCACGGCGACGCGCTCGCCGCCGAGGGGGTCTGGGTGCCCGGCCGGACGGTGCCGCCCCGGCAGGCCACCGCCGCCCCCGGCGACCCGCTGCTCACCACCGACCGGGTCGCCCTGCCGCCCCGCCTCGCCCCGACCGATCTGGCGGTACGCGCCGGCGAGGCGCTCGCCGTCCTCGGCCCGAACGGGGCGGGCAAGTCCACCCTGGCGCTGCTGCTCGGCGGGCTGCTGCGGCCGGGGGCCGGCCGGGTGACGGCGACCCGGGAACTGGCCGGGCGGGACGCCGCCGTCGCACCGCACCGCTGGCGGGCGCCCACTTTGGCCCGCCGGATCGGGTCGGTCTTCCAGGACCCGGAGCACCAGTTCGTCACCGGGACGGTCTTCGACGAGCTGGCTCTCGGGCCGCGCCGCACCGGCCAGGCCGAGGCCGCCGTCCGGGCCACCGTGGACGGACTGCTCGACCGGCTGCGGCTGGCGCGGCTGGCCCGGGCGAACCCGTACACCCTCTCGGGTGGGGAGGCGCGGCGGCTGAGCGTGGCGACCGCCCTGGCCACCGCGCCCCGCCTGCTGGTCTGCGACGAGCCCACCTTCGGCCAGGACCGGCGCACCTGGCTGGAGCTGGTCGACCTGTTCGCCGAGCTGCGCGACGGCGGGCACGGCGTCGTCACCGTCACCCACGACCCGGACTTCGTGGCGGCCCTGGCTGACCGGCGGGTCACCCTGACCGGCGAGGCGGCGGTGACGGCATGACCAGCCACGGGCCGGCGACCGGCACGCGCCACGGGCAGGGGGGCGGCACGACCGGCACGCGCCACGGGCCGGCGGTGGCGGCGTGATCAGCATCGCGCCGGTGGCCACGCCCGGCAGGCCGCTGGCCCGGCGCAACCCGGTGGCGAAGGTCGCCGCCGCGCTGGTCTTCTCGTTCGCCCTGCTCGCCACCCTGGACCCGGTGGCACCGGCCATCGCCATCGGCGTCGAGCTGGCCGTGCTGCCGCTGTTCGGCATCCGGTACCGGATGCTCGCCCGCCGGGCCGCGCCGCTGCTGCTCAGCGCCGCCGGCATCGTGGTCACCCTGGTCCTGTTCGCCGCCGAGCGCACCGGCCGGGTGCTGGTCGAGGCGGGGCCGGTGCTGGTCACCAGCGGGGTCCTGCTGACCGCGCTCGGGTTGGCGTTGCGCGTGCTCGCGGTGGCGCTGCCCGGCGTGATCGTCTTCGCCACCATCGACCCCACCGACCTGGCCGACGCGCTGGTCCAGAACGCGAAGGCCCCGGCCCGCTTCGCGATCGGCGCGCTCGCGGCGTTCCGGCTCGTGCCGCTGCTCGGCCGGGAGTGGCAGATGATCAGCATGGCTCGGCGGGCGCGCGGAGTGGACGCCGGGCGCAACCCCGTGGCCCGGCTGCGGCTGTTCGTCTCGACCGCGTTCGCGCTGCTGGTCGGGGCGATCCGGCGGGGCACCCGCCTGGCGGTGGCGATGGACGCCCGGGGGTTCGACGCGGGCATCCCGCGCACCGTGGCCCGGCGGCAGCGGTTCACCGCCGCCGACGGTCTGCTGATCGCCGGGGCGGCGGCGCTGGCGGGGGCGGCGCTGGCGGTCAGCGTCGCGCTGGGCACGTTCCGCCCGTTGATCGGCTGACCAGAAGCGTGGACGGCGGGCCCGAGGGCGGGGCGCGCGGCTGGGGCCTGCGGCGACGCAACCACACTGTGACACCGTGTCGACCACCGGTCCCGGTCCGTCGGGCGGCGCGATACCGTCGCAGCACTACAGGCGACGCGAGAGGTGGCGGGTACGGATGACGCAACAGGCGACGGCGCAGATCGGCGTGACGGGGCTGGCGGTGATGGGCCGGAACCTGGCCCGCAACCTGGCCCGGAACGGGTTCACGGTGGCGGTGCACAACCGGTCGCCGGAGCGGACCCGCAGCCTGGTCGCCGATCACGGTGACGAGGGAACGTTCGTGCCGTCCGAGTCCCTGGAGGACTTCGTCGCGTCGCTGGAGCGCCCCCGCGCCGTGATCATCATGGTCAAGGCGGGCGCACCCACCGACGCGGTGATCGACGAGCTGGTGCCGCTGCTGGACGAGGGCGACATCATCGTCGACTGCGGCAACGCCCACTTCGCTGACACCCGGCGGCGGGAGGAGGCGCTGCGCGCCCGGGGGCTGCACTTCTCCGGCACCGGCGTGTCCGGCGGCGAGGAGGGCGCGCTGCTCGGGCCGAGCATCATGCCGGGCGGCTCCGCCGAGTCGTACGCGAAGCTCGGCCCGATGTTCGAGAAGATCGCCGCGCAGGTGGACGGCACCTCGTGCTGCCGGCACATCGGCCCCGACGGCGCCGGCCACTTCGTGAAGATGGTCCACAACGGCATCGAGTACGCCGACATGCAGCTCATCGCCGAGGCGTACGACCTGCTGCGGGCCGGGCTGTCGGCGAGCCCGGCGGAGATCGCCGAGATCTTCCGGGAGTGGAACACCGGCGAGCTGGAGTCGTTCCTCATCGAGATCACCGCCGAGGTGCTGGGGCACACCGACGCGGCGACCGGCCGCGCCTTCGTGGACGTGGTACTCGACCAGGCCGAGCAGAAGGGCACCGGCCGCTGGACGGTGCAGAGCGCGCTGGACCTGGGCATCCCGATCACCGGCATCGCCGAGGCGACGTTCGCCCGGTCGTTGTCCGGGCACGCCGGCCAGCGCGAGGCCGCCCGCCGGGCGTTCGGCGACGCCGGGGAGAAGTGGCAGGTCGAGGACCGGGACACCTTCGTCGAGGACGTGCGGCGCGCGCTGCTGGCCAGCAAGATCGTCGCGTACGCGCAGGGCTTCGACCACATCCGCGCCGGCAGCAGCGAGTACGACTGGGACATCGACCTGGGCGGCACCGCGACGATCTGGCGGGGCGGCTGCATCATCCGGGCCCGCTTCCTGGACCGGATCAAGGAGGCGTACGACGCCCAGCCGGAGCTGCCGTCGCTGCTGGTCGCGCCGTACTTCGCCGAGGCGGTCAGCGCCGGCGTGCCGAGCTGGCGGCGGGTGGTCGTCGACGCGGCCCGCGCCGGGGTGCCCACGCCGGCGTTCTCCTCCTCGCTGGCGTACTTCGACGGGCTGCGCGCCGAGCGGCTGCCCGCCGCGCTGCTGCAGGGGCTGCGGGACAACTTCGGCGCGCACACCTACCGCCGGGTGGACCGGGACGGGTCGTTCCACACGCTGTGGGCCACCGAGGCTCGCTCCGAAGTGGAGGCCTGAGCACCCCGTCGGCGCCGCCCCCGAGGTGCGGGGGCGGCGCCGACGGACGGGTCAGAAGAACCGGCGACGCTTGGCCTTGTGCGGGCGCAGCAGGTCGGCACCCCTGGTAAGCAGTCGGGTGACGCCGGTGGGGCCGCGTCGGGCCTCCAGCGTGTGGCTGAGCCGGCGTGCGCCGGCCGCAGCCAGCGGCACGGCGGCCGCCATGACCGCCCACTGGGCAATCCGCTTCTGAATCATGTGGGTTCACCTCCGCCGTCGTGGCTGTTGCCGACGGTGATACCCCGCCGGCCGCGCCGGTAAGCCTGCCTCGGCTGCGGGGTGCTCACTGCGGGGTGCTCAGAGCTGCGGGGCCACCGGGTTGGGCAGCGCGCCGCCGAACCGGCGGTCCCGCTGGGCGTACAGCTCGCAGGCGTACCACAGGTGACGGCGGTCGAAGTCCGGCCAGAGTGTGTCGAGAAACACCAGCTCCGCGTACGCGGTCTGCCAGAGCAGGAAGTTGGAGATCCGCTCCTCCCCGGACGGGCGGAGGAAGAGGTCCACCTCGGGGATCTCCGGGTGGTAGAGGTACTTCGCCACGGTCTTCTCGGTGACCTTGCCCGGGTCGAGCCGGCCGGCCGCCACGTCGCGGGCGATCGCGGCGGCGGCGTCGGCGATCTCGGCCTGCCCCCCGTAGTTGACGCAGAACTGGAGGGTCAGCGTCGAGTTGCCCCGGGACATCTCCTCGGCGGTCTGCAACTCGGAGATGACGCTCTTCCACAGCCGCCCGGCGCGGCCGGACCAGACCACCCGCACGCCCAGATCGACGAGCTGGTCACGGCGGCGGCGGATGACGTCGCGGTTGAAGCCCATCAGGAACCGGACCTCCTCCGGCGAGCGCCGCCAGTTCTCCGTGGAGAACGCGTACGCCGACAGGTAGGGGACGCCCAGCTCGATCGCGCCCTCGATGGTGTCGAAAAGGCTGTGCTCGCCCTGCTCGTGGCCCTTGGTGCGGGGTAGCCCCCGCTCCTTGGCCCACCGGCCGTTGCCGTCCATGACGATCGCGACGTGCTTCGGCAACGCGTCGGCCGGCAACGCCGGGGGCCGGGCACCCGACGGGTGCGAAGTCGGCGGCACCGGCGCGCCCCGGCCGGCCCTCATCGATCGGATCACTCGGTCTTCTCCCTGTTCACAGCGGCGGTACCGCCCCGGCCGCCGGGCCGCCCCGGTCGACCAGCGGCAGCGAGCGTAGCGCGCGCTCCAGGTGCCATTGCAGGTGCGCCGCGACCAGGCCGCTGCACTCCCGGCGTACGCCGGTCTCGGTGGCGTCGGCGAGCACCCAGTCGCCGGTGGTGAGCGCGGACATCAGGTCGACGGTGGCCGGGGCGGTACCGCCGCTGTGAAC
>NZ_SMKJ01000377.1:0-5248 GCF_004348615.1 Micromonospora sp. KC207 | reverse complement strand
GTGTTCGACGATGCGGCTGGCGTACATGACGGCGACAGTGTCGGCGACGCGGCGGGCGGCGGCGAGGTCGTGGGTGATGAGCAGGACGGCGGCGCCGCCGTCGCAGCGGCGGCGCAGCAGGTCGAGCGTGTGGTCGACCAGCGGCCGGTCGAGGCCGGTTGTCGGCTCGTCGGCAAGCAGGAGCGGTGGGTCGGGGGCGAGGGCGAGGGCGGTGGCCAGACGCTGGGCCATGCCGCCGGACAGCTCGTGCGGATAGCGGTCGAGGTCGTTCGGGTCGAGGCCGACGTCGGCGGCGATCCGGTCGGCGACCACGGGGGCGTCACGGCGGGTGTGGCCGTGGGCTCGGATGGTCTCCTCCAACAGCCTCCGGCCGGTCCGGACCGGGGTCAGGGCGGTGGCCGGGCTCTGCGGCACCAACCCCACGGCCCGGCCGCGGACGGCACGGGCGAGGTGGCGCTCACCGCAGCCGACCAGGTCAACTGGTTCCCCGATGGGCGGCGGCCGCAGGTGCGCGCGGCCGGTGACGACGGCGTTGCCGGGCAGCAGACCGAGCAGGGCGTGAGCGAGCACGGACTTCCCGCAGCCGGACTCCCCCACAACGGCGAGAAGTTCCCCAGCATGCAGGGTCAGGTGCAGGTCGGTGACGGCGTGCACCGTGGCATCACGGAGGCGGAAGCGGACGCTCAGCGCCTCAACTTCCAGCAGGGCGTGCCGGGGGCCGTCGACGGTGACGGTCGTGGCGGAGTCAACGGTGGTGGTCACAGGTTCAGCTCCGCTCGTACGCGGGGGTCGAGGCGGTCACGCCACCGGTCGGTCAATACGGCGAGGGCGAGCGTGACCGCGACGAGGACGAGGCCGGGGACGATGCTGGACCACCAGGCCCCGGTGAGCAGGGACCGCTGCCCGTCGTTGATCATGTTGCCGATCGAGGCCAGATGCGGTGGCAGCCCGAGGCCGAGGAAGGACAGGGCGGTCTCGTGCCACACGGCGTGCGGCACCATCAGCGTGGTGGCCAGTGCCAGGCGGGGCAGCACGTGCGGCAGCAGGTGCCGGGTGAGCACGCGAATGCGGGAGGCACCGCCGGAAACCGCCGCGTCGATGAACGGCCGGGTACGCAGGCTGAGCAGTTCGGAGCGGACGATGCGGGCGGTGGACAGCCAGTGCGTCAGCCCGATGGACAGGATCACCGCGCCGAGGCTGGGCCTCAGCATCGCGACGATGAAGATGCCCAGCAGCAGGTGCGGCAGGGCCGCGATGGTGTCCACGATCCGCATGAGCACCCGGTCGACCCGGCCGCCGACGGTGCCGGCAACCGCACCGACCAGGCCGCCGATGACCGTGGCCACGAACGCGGCGACCGCGCCGACGAGCAGGGAGACCCGCAGCCCGTAGAGGCTACGGTGGGCGACGTCGCGACCGAGCTCGTCGGTGCCGGCCAGGTGCGCCCAGGACGGCGCCAGGCGGGTACCGGCCAGGTCGACAGCGCTCTGGTCGAGTGGCCACAGCAGTGGGGCGAGCAGGCATGCGGCGATCGCTGTGGTGAGCACGGCGGCGGCCACACCCTGGCCGACTCGGCCCCCTCTCGGCCGGGCTGCCGGGCGGCGGGGCCGGGGCGTCCGCGTCGCTGTGGTGATCGGGGGTGGGGCGAGGTCAGTCATCGAGGCGTACCCGGGGGTCGGCGGTGGCGTAGGCAAGATCGGTGGCCAGGTTCGCGGTCAGGACGACGACGGTGGTGGCCAGGGTGGTCGCGGCCAGCAGCGGGAAGTCGCTGCCCAGGGCGGCCTGCACGGTGACCGCGCCGAGGCCGGGCAGGGAGAACACGGTTTCCACCAGCACCGCGCCGCCGACGAGTTCGGGCAGGTGGGTGCCGACCAGGGTGAGGAACGGCAGCAGCGCGGTCCGCAGGGCGTGGCCGAACAGGACGGTGCGGCCGGGCAGCCCGCGCGCCCGCGCGGCGAGGACGTGGTCGTCGCGGAGGCTGTCGGCGACGGCGTCGCGGATGAAGAGCACGAACCACGGTGCCTGGGCGATCGCCAGCACGGTGACCGGCAGGACCAGGTGCCGGGCCACGTCGGCAGGGTCGGTGGCGGTGGCGGTGACGTCGGTGAGCCCGCCGGCCGGCAGCCAGCCCAGGCTGAGGGCGAACACCGCGATCGCGGCCAGGCCGATCCAGAACACCGGCATCGACTGCACCGCGTACGCGACGGCGCGCAGGCCCCGGTCGAACCAGCCGCCCCGCCGGTACGCGGCCAGGGTGCCCAGCAGCAGGCTCGCTACCAGCACCAGGGCGAGAGCCATGCCGACGAGCAGCAGCGTCCACCCGGCGCGGGCGGCGAGCACGTCGGCGACCGGTTCGTGGCGGCTGGTCGACCAGCCGAGGTCGCCGCAGAGGAGGTTGCCCAGCCAGCGGGCGTACTGCACCGGCAGCGGGTCGTCGACGCCCCAGTTGTCGCGGATCTGCGCGAGGTTCTCCTCGCTGGTGGTGAACGCCGCCGCGCCCGCGTACTGCTGCGCGGGGTCGACGGGCGAGGCGGCGCCGAGGGCGAACATGCTCATGCTGGTCGCGGCTAGGACCGGCACGGCCACCAGCGCCCGGCGCCGGATCACCCGGCCGGCGCCGGCGAGCCGCCGCCGGCGGATCGGTGTCCTCGGGGGCGGCCCGCTGGCCGGGAGGGACGCGGTCACGGTTTCCTGGTCCAGGTTTGGACGTTCCACCAGAGGCTGTTGGCGACGTCGTGCTCGTGCGGCTCCACCCGCGGCGTCACTCCTGCGACCGTGTCCCTCACGACGTAGGTGTGCTGGAGGTAGGTGAGGAACACCCACGGCACGTCGGCGGTGAGCTGCTTCTGGAACGCCGCGTACGCCGCCTTGCGCACGGCCGGGTCGGCGTTGTCCCGGCCGTGCTGCAGTGCCGTGTCGGTGGCCGGGGACCGGTAGGAGCCGGGATTGAAGAAGCCCTGGCCGGCGAAGGCGGAGCCGAACAGCTTGTAGGAGACGAAATCCGGGTCGTACGGGGTGCCGTACCCCATGATCAGCGCGTCGGTCTTCATCCGGGGGGTGATCGCGTCCCAGGTCAGGCCCTCCGGCGTCACCTTGATACCGACCTTCTTCGCGTCCGCGGTGACCGCGAGGGCGAGTTCCTTGCGCAGGCTGTCGGTGGCCGGGTACATCAGCGTGAACGCAGCCTGCCGGCCGTCCTTGACACGGATGCCGTCCCGACCGGTCCGCCAGCCCGCCGCGTCGAGGGCCGCCGTCGCGGCGGCAGGGTCGGCCGAAGGCTTCCCGACGACGGACGCCTCGGCGAACTCCGACGACGGCGGCACCGGCCCGAACGCCGGCTCCCCTGCGCCGCCGAGCACGCCAGTCACCATCGCCTGCCGGTTCACGGCGAGGTTGAGCGCCCGCCGCACCGCCAGGTCCCCCAGGACCGGGTTGCCCATCGGCAGCATCACGCCCCGGTAGTCGGCGGTCGGCACCCGCTGCACCCGATAGCCGCCCTGTTCGTCGAAGCCGGCGGCGAGCTTCGGCGCCAGCTCCGCCGCGTCGAACTCCCCGGCCCGCATCCGCTGGGCGCGGACGTTGTCGTCGGCGACGAACGCCACCACCACACCCGCATTCGCCGGCTTACCGCCCCAGTACGTGTCGTTGGCGGCGAGCACCAGCCGGTCACCCGGGGTCCACGAGATCACCCGGTACGGGCCGGTGCCCACCGGCTTACGGTTGAACTCGGCCTTGTTCACGTCCTGCCCTGTGAACGCCTTCGCCGGTACGATGCCCAGTGCCAACCGCTGCAGGAACGGCGCGTACGCGTACCGGAGGGTGAACACCACCGTCGACGCATCCGGCGCGGTGACCGAGGCGAGCATGTCCAGGTCCGAGCGCAGCGTCGAGTCGACAGTCGGGTCCAGCACCGCCCGATAGGTGAAGACCACGTCCTGCGCGGTCAACGGAGAGCCGTCGTGGAACCGCACTCCGTCGCGGAGCTTCGCGGTGACCGTCTTCCCGTCCACGGAGATGGCGGGCAGTTCCCGGGCGAGAGCCGGCACGAGCTGGTTGCCGGCGTCGCGCGCAACCAAGCCGTCGAAGATCAGCGAACCGCCGTCCACGCCGTAGTTCAGCACCGGATTCAGGGTGTCCGGCTCCCCTGCCGTCGCCACCACGATCGTTCCGGCGGCGTTCGAGCCACCCGACGGCGTCGCCGACGACGAGCAGCCGGAGACGGCGAGCGCAGCGGCGACGGCCACCGCCGTGACGCGGACGGTCAGGGGCCTGCTCATGACGTACTCCTGCGTTCGATGTGGTGCGAGCCCGGCACACGCCGGATCGGACAAGCCGTTGCCGCGTGCCCGGTGCGTCGACGGGCCAATGGTTCAGGTCGGCGGGGACTGCGCGGCCACAAGCAGGGTCAGCTGCCGGACCAGGTCATCCAGGGACCGACCGTTCTGCGTG
Source organism: Micromonospora sp. KC207 (assembly GCF_004348615.1). Taxonomy (NCBI): domain Bacteria; kingdom Bacillati; phylum Actinomycetota; class Actinomycetes; order Micromonosporales; family Micromonosporaceae; genus Micromonospora; species Micromonospora sp. KC207. The sequence continues at coordinate 799 of NZ_SMKJ01000377.1, read as the reverse complement.
GCGACGAGCCCGAGGGCCAAAAGATCGAGTGCGGCACGTGCCCGGACAGGTTGAACGTGAACGTCTTCTCCAGCCCGACCGGGCCCGCGAAGTCGCTCTTGTCGCGGGCCTCGGCGAGCTGCTCCAGAGCGTCGTTGCCGCCCCTGGCGTACGCGGGGTGGTGCTTGCTGCGGTGCAGCTTGAGGATCTCGCCGGACATCGCCGGTTCCAACGCGCCGTAGGCGTACGGCATGTCGGGCAGTGAGTAGACGCCCACCAGCAACTCCTCGAAACTCTCCTCGGCCGCAAGCGGCCGGGCGCCCCGGCAAGGTAATGATCATCGCAATGCCGGGGCGCTCGCCCCTTGATGCAAGTCTTGCTTAAATGCCAAAGACTTGCAAGAAGGCTTGTTCGGGTGAACTCGGCCACCCGCCAACGCCGACGAGACCCTGCGCCAGCCCGAGGACGCAGCAGCCGCACCTCAGCGACTGCAGCCCGCGCGACGCCGAACGGTCGACCGACAGCAGTTCTGGTGGCAGTCGACCGTTCGGCCGCAAGGGGCACCGTGGCCTGGCGGGGCAGGCAGCGGCTGGTTCCTGTGGGAGGGTCAGCCCGGTATTGCCGGGTACTCGAAGGGTGCGGTATCGATCAGGTGCTCGGTACCTGGTTGATGTCAGATGCGGGTCATCGTGGATTCGTATCCACCTTCGCCGGGGTAGATTCATGCGCCGGTGACGGTGTTGCCGTCGACGTCGAAGGCGCCCCGGTAGTACGCGGGGCCGCCTTTCGCGCCACCCCAGATGGCCCGCAGCCCCAGCCC
>NZ_SMKJ01000376.1:0-5251 GCF_004348615.1 Micromonospora sp. KC207 | reverse complement strand
CGCCGGGGGCGGGTTCAGCGATCGGCGGATTCGCCGGTCGGCAGAATCCGCCCCCGGCGTGTTGCCCGCCGGTCACCGGTGCCGGACGCTGGGGCGATGGCCAGCTTCTCGCTCCAGTCCACCCCGGCCGACGCGACGGGCTGGCTCGACCTGGCCTGCCGGGCCGAGGCCGCCGGCTTCGACGCGCTGCTCGCCGCCGACCACGCCGGCTCGTGCGGCGACCCGTTCGTCGCGCTTGCCGCCGCCGCGTCGGTCACCACGACGATCGGCCTCGGCTCGTACGTGTTGAACCTCGGCGTCCGCGAGCCGATGCTGCTCGCCACCGCCGTGGCCACCCTCGACGTCGTCTCCGGCGGGCGGGCCCGCCTCGGCGTGGGGGCCGGCCACACCCCCGCCGAGTGGCGTGCGGTCGGCCGGGAACGCCCCGACGTCGCCGGCCGGGTGCGCCGCTGCGTCGCGGTCACCGAGGTGGTGCGGGCCCTGCTCGACGGCAAGGAGGTGACCGTGGACTCCCCCGAGCTGACCGTGCGCGCCGCCCGGCTCGACTCACCCCGGCCGGTGCAGGAGCGCGTGCCGCTGACCGTCGGCACGTCCAACTCGACGCTGCTGCGCTGGGCCGGCGCGCACGCCGACGTCGTGGGGTTGGCCGGCTTCGGCCGTACCCTCGACGACGGCCACCGGCACGAGGCCCGGTGGCGGGCCGACCAGATCGAGGCGCAGCTCGCTTGCGTCGTTGAGGGTGCGGCGGGCCGGGCGCGACCGCCGGCGCTGGAGGCGCTGGTGCAGACGGTGACCGTGACCGACGACGCGGAGGCCGTCGCGGCGCAGCGGGCGGCCGCCGTCGGCCTGACCGGCCCGGAGCTGCTGGCCACGCCGTTCGTGCTGATCGGCACCGAGGCCGAGATCGTCGCGGCGGTCGCCGAACACGGGCGCCGCTGGGGCGTCACCCGCTTCGTGGTACGCGCCGACGCCCTCGACCCGCTCACCCCGGTGCTGCGCCGCCTCGCCGCTTGACGAAACAGGCGGGCACGCCGAAATCTTGGACTGTTGACGCTTCAGCACGACCATGGCGTGGTTCGCGCCCCGCCAGTTCTGGCGTCCTGAGTCACCGTGCGGCGCGCAGCAGCCGGAGCTGCCCGATCTCCGCGACGTTCTTCATCAGCTCGGCGTTGACCCACCCGAGCAGGTGGGCGACGGTGTGCCCGGCGTCGGCCGGCCACGGATACGCGACCACTCGGTCGAGGTCGGCGTCGGCGAGCCGGTCGAGGTGCCCGAGCCACTGCCGCCGCAGGTCGCGCAGCCACTCGATCGTCGCCGCGCCGGCACCCGGCCAGGCGACCTCGGTGTGCTGGGGCACGGGCCGCCCCTGGAGGTGCTCCCCCGCCGACGACCACCACCACCCGATGTGCCAGGTCAGCCAGGCCATCGTGGGCACCGGCGTCGGGTCGGGCTCCGTCTGCGCCCAGTCCGGGATCCACGTGCCGGCCGGGCCGGGCCGTACGGTCCAGCAGTGCGCGGCCGGCTCCCACAGGAAGTCGGCCGGCTCCAGCCGTTCGAGGTGGTATTCGAAGAGGGCCCAGGTCAGGTCGAACTGCCACCGGACCAGGTCACCACGGGACGTCGACACCCCGGGCATCCTGCCACCGGGCCCCGGTGCGGTCGACCGGATAATGCGGCGCCCAGCCGAGGATGCAGGCCCCCGCTCAGCCCAGGGCGTCGTAGAAGCGGATCTTCTCGCGCAGGTGGTCGTACTGGCGCTGGAGCAGGCGCGTCTGCTCCTCGACCCGCTCCGCGTGCCGCACCAGCAGCTCCCGGCGCTCCCCGGTCGTGTGGTCGCCGGCGCGGGCCAGCTCGGCGTACCGGCACATCTCGGCGATCGGCATGCCCGTGTCGCGCAGGCAGCGGAACAGCGTCAGCCAGCCCAGGTCGTCGTCGCTGAACACCCGACGCCCGGCCGAGGTGCGCCCGACGCCGCTGAGCAGGCCGATCTTCTCGTAGTAGCGCAGGGTGTCGAGGCTGAACCCGCTGCGGCGGGCGGCCTCCGAGGGTGCGTATCCGGTCACCGACGCACACTAGCGCTTGACCTGGTGCGCGCTCCAGGTAGAAAACTGGGCGCATGACGACGACACGGACACTGGGTCGCAGCGGAATCAAGGTCAGCGCCATCGGCATGGGGTGCTGGGCGATCGGCGGGCCGCTCTGGGGCGACGACGGGCAGCCGTACGGGTGGGGCGAGGTCGACGACGACGAGTCGATCCGCACCGTGCACCGGGCCCTCGACCTGGGGGTGACGCTGTTCGACACGGCCAGCAACTACGGCGCAGGGCACAGCGAGCGGGTCCTCGGCCGGGCCCTCGCGGGCCGCCGGGACCAGGTGGTGATCGCCACCAAGTTCGGCAACCGCTCCGACGAGGCGACCCGGCTGGCCACCGGCACGGACGCCTCCCCCGCCTACGCGGTGGCGAGCCTGGAGGCGTCGCTGCGCCGGCTCGGCACCGACCACGTCGACCTGTACCAGCTGCACCTCAACGACCTGCCGGTGCCCGCCGCGCTCGACCTCGTCGAGACCCTGGAGGGCCTCGTCGACCAGGGCAAGATCCGGGCGTACGGGTGGAGCACCGACCACCCGGCGTCGGCGCGGGCGTTCGCCGGGGCGGGCACGCACTGCGCGGCGATCCAGCACGACCAGTCGGTGCTGAAGGACAACGCGGCGATGCTCGCCCTCTGCGCGGAGCTGGACCAGGCCAGCCTCAACCGGGGGCCCCTCGCGATGGGCCTGCTCACCGGCCGTTACCAGGGGAGTCCGGCGGCACTGGGCGCCGACGACGTGCGCGGGAAGGCTCCGCAGTGGCTGGCGTGGTTCGTTGACGGCCGGCCGACGCCGCAGTGGGCGGCCCGGGTTGCCGAGGTGCGGGAGGCCCTGACGGCCGACGGCCGCACACTCGCGCAGGGGGCGCTGGGGTGGCTGCTGGCCCGCAGCGACCGGACGCTGCCGATCCCCGGGTGCCGCACGGTGGTCCAGGCGGAGGAGAACTTCGCCACGCTCACCCTCGGCCCGCTGCCGGCCGACGCGTTCGCGGAGGTGGAGCGCCTCCTGGCCGACCTGCGCCCGGCCGGCGTCGGAAGCTGACCGCCCGGGCGGCCTCGTGCGGTGAGCGCGCTCCTTCGTCCCGCTCACCGCACGGCCTTCGCCGAGCGGGCCGTCCACGAGGCGCGGGAGTCGCAGTGGCGGCGGCGCTGGCACGACGGACCCCCGGACGAGCCGTGACGGGGGCTGCGGGCGGTTGGGTCGGGCGGTAGGGTCGACTCCAGCGTCGCGGTGCACCCGGCAAGGAGACCGTCGAGGGCATGGAGGCGCGGGACGTCGGGACTCGTGTGCACCCCTCTTCCTCCTCGCCGGCCGACCGCCTCGCGGCGCTCGGCACCCAGTTGATCGAGATCCACCAGTGGCTCCGCGAGGAGTTGGCCCTGCTCCGCGCGGGCCTCGCCGCCGGCCCGGCCCCGCCGGGCGACGGTGGCCGGTCGCGCAGCCTCCGGGCCCACTGCTTGAGCTTCTGCTCGGCCCTGACGAGGCACCACACCGGCGAGGACGCCGGGGCGTTCCGGGTGCTCGCCGAGCAGGTCCCCGAGCTGCGCCCGGTCCTGGAGAAGCTCGCCCAGGACCACCGGCTGATCGACGGCATCGTGCGCCGGATCGAGGAACTGGTCGCCGCCCCTTTGGCCGATGACCCGGCCGCCGCGGCACGGGTACTCGCCGAGCTGGACGGGCTCACCGCCGTCGTCGAGTCGCACTTCGGCTTCGAGGAGCGGCGGATCGTCGCCGCCCTCGACGCGCTGCGTGGCGACGCGGGCAGCGTCGATGAGCTGCTCGGCCTGCGCCCGCCGGACTGGTGAGCGGGCGCGCGCCGACCCGGGGGGGCCGCAGGGTCGGGCCGACCCGGGGAGCCGGGGCCGCCGGCTTCGACGCGCTGCTCGCCGCCGACCACCCGCTTTCCGGTACGCGCCGACGCCCTCGACCCACTCACCCCGGTGCTACGGCGTGTCGTGAGCTCAGCGCTCCTTCATCCCGCTCACCGCATCCAACCGGCCGCCCGTGACCGAAGATGGGGGCATGCGGATCCTCATGGCCGGCGCGTCCGGCTTCCTGGGCACCCGGCTGGCCGACCACCTGACCGCGGACGGCCACCGGGTGACCCGCCTGGTCCGGCGGCCGGCGCGCACCCCCGACGAGCGGCAGTGGAAACCGTCCGCCGCCCAACTCGACCCGGCGGTGGTCGCCGGCGCCGACGCCGTGGTCAACCTGGCCGGCGCGGGCGTCGGCGACAGGCGGTGGAACGAGACGTACAAGGGGGTGATCCGGTCCAGCCGGGTCGACTCGACCACCATGCTGGCCATCACGATCGCCGGCCTGCCGGCCGCCGACCGGCCGACGGTGCTGCTGAACTCCTCGGCCGTCGGCTGGTACGGCAACACGGGCGACCGCGTGGTCGAGGAGGACGCCCCGGCCGGTGAGGGCTTCCTCGCCGACGTCTGCCGGGTCTGGGAGGCGGCCACCCGCCCCGCCGAGGACGCCGGGGTGCGGGTGGTCCGGCTGCGTACCGGGCTGCCGCTGCACCGCGACGGCGGGCTGCTCAAGCCGCAGCTGTTGCCCTTCAAGCTGGGCATCGCCGGGAAGCTTGGCAGCGGCCGGCAGTGGCTGCCGTGGATCTCGATGGCCGACTGGCTGCGCGCGGCACGGTTCCTGCTGGACCGCGACGACATGGCCGGTCCGGTCAACGCCGTCGGCCCGGCCCCGGTCACGAACGCCGATTTCACCCGGGAGCTGGCCCGCCAGTTGCGCCGCCCGGCGGTCGTGCCGATCCCGGCGTTGGCCCTGAAGGTGGCCCTCGGCGGCTTCGCCCACGAGGCGTTGACCAGCGCCCGGGTGCTGCCCGCCGTGCTGAACCGGGCCGGCTTCGCATACCACCACCCGGACCTGCCGAGCGCCCTGCACGCCGCCCTCAACGACTGAAAGGAGAGGCCCCCTGTCGATGCCTCCGGTGGAGCAGGGGCCCCGATCGACGGCTGTCAGCAGCCGACGACCCAGTAGCCGGGGGCGGTCTGCTTGAGCGTGGAGGTGTGGAAGACGTTGTGGAGGCCCATCCGCTGGTTGCTGCCGACGTGCGTCACCGCCAGCAACTACGCCCACGTCGCCGCCGGGCGGCCGTACCAGTCAGGCGGCTCCGCGCCCGCCGTCGCCAGCAACCAGCGG
>NZ_SMKJ01000375.1:0-5251 GCF_004348615.1 Micromonospora sp. KC207 | reverse complement strand
GGCCTGGTGGCCTGCCCGCAGTGGGCGCTGTCCCGCCGGCCGGGCCGGGCCTGCTGCCGCCCGGGTACCCGGCACCGCAGTACCGCCAGTGGCCGGACCAGGCGGCCCGCCGCACCGCACCCGAGGCGCAGCGCCCGGCCAGCATGACCCTGCTGTACGTGTGGATCCTGCTGTTCGGCTTCGTCGGCACCCAGCTCGCCTGGACGCTGCGCCCGTTCTTCGGCAGCCCCGGGGAGGGCTTCGCGCTGTTCCGTAGCATCGAGGGCAACTTCTACGCCGAGATAGTGCGCACCATCGGCAGCCTCTTCTGACGCCCGTCCGGTAGACCCGCGCGACGGGCGGCGCAGCTCGCCTGAATTCACCGTGCGTCTGGTTGCTTTCCGTGACTTCTGCGGCAGTTGTCCACGGCCTTCGGTCGACATCGAGTTTCGTCATGATCTTCTGACCTGCCTCATCCACCATCCCACGCCCCTTTGCTCCGCACTCATAATCCGCGACACCCGACTGAGCTGGGCATTTGCGCTATCGCTTGATCGCGGGGGTCTGCTGGCCCATTGCTGCGTGGCCGTTGTGGATGTGGGTGCAGAGCGACGGGCGATGGGGGCCGGGCGGAGCAAAGGGCCGCTGAGCACGCGAAGCATTTTCAGGGCAGTTCCCCAGGTGTCGCCGTTCAGGGCCGGTCGAGAGCGCGGACGACGGCGGCCAGCGCGTCGGCGACGAGCCGTTCGTCCAGTGGCTGCGGCACCCTGGTCACGGAGAGCGTGACGAGGTTGTGGCCCACCCTGACCATGACGAACGCGGTGCTGCCGGTGATCAGGTTGGCACCGCTGCCGACCGAGAGCGCGTAGTCGACGCGCCAGGACTGCTCGCCGACTGCCGGTGCCGGCCGGGCGTGCACCGTGAACCGCACGGGCGAGCCACCGCCGTTGCTGCCGGTGAACCGCCGGCACGCGGCGCGGGCGGCGTCCGCGGCGGCGAACACCGAGCCGGGCACCGGATCGGCGTACGAGGCGACGGTCACGTTCACCGTGGTCGACGCGATGCCGACCCGGCTCGGCGGCGTGGAGTAGCCCGCCTCGGCGGCGGCCCGCTCGCCGGGCTTCAGCACGTCGAGGTAGGCGTCCCGGGCCAGCGGGCGGCAGGCGGCCGGCTCGATCCGGGTCTCGGTGTCCGGTTCGGTCTCCTTGGCGACCCACGACTTCGGCAGCGCCGACCGGACCCCCTGCGCGACCACCCGAGCCTCGGCGGCGCTGAGCAGGCGGCCGGCTTCGGCGGAGGCGCCGCTGGCCGGTGGCCCCGTACGCGTCGGTTCGGTGGTCGCCGCCGGGCCGCCGGGAGCGGTCGGGGCGACGCCGGGGGCCGGCGAAGCGGGTGGCGCGGTGGCGTTACCGCTGCCGGCCGGCGGCACGGACGGGCCGGCGGCGGGTAGCGGTGCCGGCGCGTAGCTGCCGGGCACTCCCGGGCCGAGGACGACCCCGGCCAGCAGCACCGTGAGCAGTCCCGTCGCGGGCAGCGCCAACCGGCCCGGCAGCAGTGGGCGGCCTGGCGGTGCTGGGCGGTGGGGTAGGTCCGGGAGGCGGTCGGGCGGTGCCAACCGGTCGGGCGGCGTTGGGCGGTCGGGCCGGTCCCGGACGCGGTCGGGCTGCGCGGCGCGGCCGGGGCGCAGCAGCAGGACGGCCGACGTGAACGCCGCCAGGAACAGCAGCCAGACCAGGGGCGTCCCGACGGCGAGCCGGAGCGCCAGCGCGTCGGCCGCCCGCCCGGTCGCGGCCGAGTGCGCGTACTGGAGGAAGCCGGCCAGCCCCGTCGCGGACCCGGCGGCGAGCAGCGAACGGGCGAGGGCACGCGGGCCCGGCCCGGTCGCGGTCACGAGCAGGACGACCCAGCCGGTGAGGGCGCAGAGCAGCCACCGGGCCTGCGCCGTACGCAGCGCCTCGTCCAGCGTGGCGGGCGGATCGAGTTGGGTACGCAGGACCGCGCCGGTCCCGCCGACGAGCACGGCGAGCGCGACCACCCTCGCCTCGATCGACCTGACGGCCCGGCGCAGCGCGACCGGTCCGGTGGCGAGTGACCGCACCGCGATCAGCGCCGGCAGTGCGAGCGCGGCCGGCCAGGCGGTCTTCGGCAGCGCGTACACCAGCCAGGCCCGGAACGTGACCGGGTCGGCCAGCACCGCAGCGAGTACGGGCAGCGGCCACAGCAGGACGGCCGTGGCGGCGAGCGCCACCAGGTAGCCGGCGAGCCGCCACCCGCCCTGCGCCGGGCCCGCCGAGGGCCCAGTCCCGGCCAGTACGGTCGCGAGGGCCACACAGAGGCCGACCGCGCCCGCCCCCAGGGTCGCGGTCGCGGCGGCGAGCAGCAGGCTGTCCGTCATCCCCGGGGTAAGGAACAGCCCGTCCGCACCGGGCAGGGGGAGCCGCGCCGTGCCGAACGCGGCCACGAAGAGGCCGGTCGCCGTGCCGACGATCGATCGTCGCCATCCAGCCGGCACCCCGGCCCACCGGGCCGACTCCGCCCGGCGGACCAGCGACGGCAGGAGCCCACCGACGAGCAGCGCGGCGCCGACCCAGGCGGCGACGGCCGTCGGCAGCCAGCCCTGCGCCGCGTAATGCAGCTCCCGGGCGAGGTTCGAGGCGCTGCCCATCGCCACGACCGTCACCGCGCCGACCGCCAGCCCCTGCCCCAGCTCGCCGTCGCGCCGGCGGTCCGGATGCCGTAGCGACCGGACCCGGTCCAGCGGCCGGGGGTGGCGGGCGAGCGGGCGGCGCAGCGCGGCGATCACCCGGTTGCCGGCCGGCACCGTGCGGGTGGCGGCTTCGCTCAGCAGCGCGGTCAGCGCGTCCGACTGGCCGGCCCGCGCGGCGTGCCGGTCCGCCTCCCGCTCACGCATCCGGAGCAGGCTGGCGGACAGAAGCGCGACCAGACCCGCCAGGAGCGAAACCGTGAGCAGCGAGCCACCGAGGATCACGGTCGTTCCTCCGGGGGCGACCTGCGGCGGCCCGTCGCCGAGGGGGAACATCAGCCGGTTGGAGGCGACCTCCACGAGCACGCCCACGGCGACCGCCGGCACGGGCAACCAGACGAGTCCCCGTACGGCGGCCACCCAGGTCACGTCGCGGGCCCGTACGTGGGCGAGTTCGTGTTGGACGACCGGGTCGAACCGGGCCGGGTCGCGGTACGCCACGGCGACTTTCGCCGGGAGCACGACGAGCGGCCGCCGGCCGACGACCCCGGTGGTGAACGCCTGCCGCACCGGTGGACCGGCGATGAGCAGGCGCGGCCGGTCCCGGCCGATCAGCCCGTTGTCGTCGCAGAGCGCGTCGAACCGGTCGACCGCGCCCGGTACGGCGAACCGGCCCTGGTGCCGGCGCAGCCGCCACTGGTCGACCGCCGGCACCAGCAGCAGCAACAGGGCCGCGCCGGCCAGCACCGCGCCCACCGCACCGAGCATGACCAACGCGCGTTCCCGGGCCGGACCGGCCATGCAGTCGATGAGCCCGGGCGGGGTGGGATTCGCGGCGCTCGCCCCGAACGCCAGATCACACTCGGTGAGGGCGACGGCCCACGGACGGCTCCACGACCGGTTGGCGAAAAAGAGGAGGTCTCCCGCCCGGCTCCCGACCGCGACCAGCGCCGCGACGACGAGCAGGTACAGCCAGCCCAGCCGGTACGGTGGCGCGTCACGGCCTTCGGGTGGTGGCGCGTCAGGGCTTCCGGGTGGCGGTGGCGTGTCGTGGCCTTCGGGTGGCGGCGGCGCGTCAGGGTCCTCCGGCGGTGGGCTGGCCGGCCGGGTCACCGGTCGCCCGGTACGGCGATCGCGCCCACCAGGGCGTCGGCCAGCAGATCGGCCGCCTCCGGTGGCAGGCCCAGCGCGAGTGCGTGCCGGCGGCACGCCTGCCGCAGCTCAGCCACCTGCGGCTTGGTCAACCCAAGCCCGTCCACCCGCCCGGTATGCACGCTCGCCTCCGAGCCGGCACCCGTGCCGCCGTCGACCTCCCCGGCCGATCTCGGCGCGTCGGCCGGTACCGAAGCGGCAGGGCGTCCGGTGTCGTCCGCCGGGTCCGTGGGTTCGTCCGCCGGCTCCGGCGATCCGTCCGTGGGCTGCGTGGGTTCGCCGGCCAGGTCTGTGGGGCCGGCGGCCCGGTCCGTGGGTTCGGCGGCTGGTCCCGTCGATTCGGCAGCCGGGTCCATGGGGTCGGCCGCCGCCGCGCCCCGGCTGCGGTGCCGCACCCACCTTGCCCGGAGCCCGGCGCCGATTCCGGTCGCTCCGAGCACGAGCACCTCGCTCACGGCGGCGGAGGCGGCCTGGAGGAACAGCTCACTGACCAGCGCGGCATCGATGCCGAAACCGACGGCGCTGCCCGGGGTCCCGGGTCGGCGGCTGGACCTGGCCGTTCGTTCCTGCCAGCCCGCGACCACCCCGTCGAACACCTCCAGCTCCTCTGGGGCGTACCGGGTCACCGCACTACGCGCGGCATCGACGACGAGCGTGGCGGCGCGCTGCTGTGCATCGATCACACGATCATCCTGCCGCCGCCCGCCCAGCGGTGAAAGTCTCCGATGGAGATCCGACTTGAACCAAAAGTTACCGGAGAGTAGCGTGCGGGCGTGACCATCGACTCGCGCCAGGTCGCCGCCGGCATGCTGGAGGCGGTGCCGTTCGCCCGTACGCTCGGTGTCGAATTCGTGGAGGTGGTCCCCGAGGCCGAGGGCGGGGTGCGCGCCGTGGTCCGGCTGCCCGACTCGCCGGCCACCCACAACCACGTCGGCGGTCCGCACGCCGGCGCGATGTTCGCCCTCGGCGAGACCGCCTCCGGCGCGGTGGTGCTGGCCGCGTTCGGGCAGTTCCTCGACCGGGCGGTGCCGCTGGCGGTGCGGGCCGAGATCGCGTACCGGAGGCTGGCGATGGGGCCGGTGCTGGCCACCGCGCGGCTCGGCCGGCCGGTGCCCGAGGTGGTCGCGGAGCTGGACGCCGGCCAGCGGCCCGAGTTCCCGGTCGAGATCGAGATCGGCACCGAGGACGGCACACCGACCTCGGCGATGACGGTCGTCTGGACGCTGCGCCCCCACCGCTGAGCCACTCCAACCGCCGATCCGCCCCTCGCCTCGTCGCCGCGCGCGCCTGGCGCCTGACCTGGCGTGGGTGCGAGGGGTGACCTTCTATACCGTAGGCGTTAATAGGGGGCCCTTCCTTCTCGGCAATCGGGTTGGGCGGGTTCGGGGGGTGGATAGATTCGAACCGTGCTGGGCC
>NZ_SMKJ01000374.1:0-5266 GCF_004348615.1 Micromonospora sp. KC207 | reverse complement strand
GGGGGTCACTGCCCGAGTGGCGCCGAGGGGCGTCGGGGGGCCGGCCCGGCCTCCGCCGCCCGCTGCACGGCCCGGTAGATCTGCCCGAAGCGCAGCGCGTCGCTCGTCTGCACCAGCCGCACCGGCTGGCCGCGCCAGCGGACCCACAGCTCCAGCTGGCGGCTTCCCCGGGCGTACGAGCGGTCCAGGTGCTCGAAGAGGAAGTCGGCGACCGGCCCGGCGGCGAGCCCGACGAGCACGGAGGCCCCCACGATGGCGATCGTGACGGTCAGCGAACGGTGCAGCCACAGCGCGAGCGCCACCCCCAGCGCGGCGGCGACCAGCGGGCCGGCGAGCGCGGCGCCGATCGCGCCCCGGCCGGCGAGCACCCGCCAGGAGCGGCTGCCGCGCACGTGCCAGACCATGCTGATCTCGGCCAGCGGGTACGTCCGGCCGTCCACCCGTACAGCGGTGGAGGTGACCTGCACCGACCTGTCGTCGTAGTACGTGACCATGGCGGACTCCGGGGAGGCGGGGCGAACACCAGACTACTTGCCCCAACGATCCGGGCCGTAAGGTTGGCATGCGACTTCGACGAGGAAGTGGGGCAGCGTGAGCGAGTTCGTGCGGCTGGAGACCAGGGACGGCATCGGCACCATCCGGCTGGACCGGCCGCCGATGAACGCGCTGAACAAGCAGGTCCAGGAGGAGTTGCGCGCCGCCGCGGTCGAGGCCACCGCCGACCCCGGGGTCCGCGCCGTCATCGTGTACGGCGGGGAGAAGGTCTTCGCGGCCGGTGCGGACATCAAGGAGATGGCCGACATGTCCTATGTGGACATGGCGGAGCGGGCGGCGGACCTGTCCAGCGCGCTCGGCGCGTTCGCCCGGATCCCCAAGCCGGTGGTCGCCGCCATCACCGGGTACGCCCTCGGTGGCGGCTGCGAGCTGGCCCTCGCGTGCGACTGGCGGGTGGTGGCGGAGGACGCGAAGCTCGGCCAGCCGGAGATCAAGCTGGGCGTCATCCCCGGCGCGGGCGGCACCCAGCGGCTGGCCCGCCTCGTCGGTCCGGCCCGGGCGAAGGATCTGATCATGTCGGGCCGGATGGTGGACGCCCAGGAGGCGCTGCGGATCGGTCTGGCCGACCGGGTCGTCCCGGCCGCCGACGTGTACGCCGCCGCCGTCGAGCTGGTCACCCCGTACCTGACCGGGCCGGTGCAGGCGCTGCGGGCGGCGAAGCTGGCGATCGACGCCGGCCTGGACATGGACCTCACCTCGGGCCTGGCCTGGGAGAGCCAGCTCTTCGCGGCGTTGTTCGCCACCGAGGACCGGCGCGAGGGCATGGCGGCCTTCGTCGAGAAGCGCAAGCCGTACTTCACGGGCCGCTGACCCGAGCACTGTTCACATTGTTCCTACCGATCAGTACCGTGTGACTCCGGCCACGGACGAGGGGAGCGGCGATGACGCAGCGGGTCGAAGGTCACGGCGGGGAGCTGGCGCTCGCGGCGCTGCGCGCGCACGGCGTACGCGAGATGTTCACCCTCTCCGGCGGGCACGTCTTTCCGCTCTACGACGCGGCCCACTCCGCCGGCTTCCCGCTCTACGACGTGCGGCACGAGCAGTCGGCGGTCTTCGCGGCCGAGGCGGTGGCCAAGCTCAACCGCCGCCCCGGCCTCGCCGTGCTCACCGCCGGCCCCGGCGTCACCAACGGCGTCTCCGGCCTGACCAGCGCCTACTTCAACGCCTCGCCGGTGCTGGTGCTCGGGGGTCGGGCCCCGCAGTTCCGCTGGGGCTCCGGCAGCCTCCAGGAAATGGACCACCTGCCGCTGGTCGCCCCGGTCACCAAGCACGCCGAGACGGTGTTCGCCGCCGACGACATCCCGCGCGCGGTAAACGCCGCGCTGACCACCGCGCTCACCCCGCACCGGGGCCCGGTCTTCCTCGACTTCCCGCTGGAGGCGGTCTTCTCCGTCGGCGACGCCGACCTGCCGGAGGCGGTCGCGCCCGCCCCCGTCGAGGCCGACCCGGAGGAGGTGGCGCGGGCCGCCGGGCTGATCGCCGCCGCGCACCGGCCGGTGATCATCGCCGGCTCCGACGTGTACGCGGGGGACGCCGTCGAGGCCCTGCGGGCCGCCGCCGAGGCGCTGCGGGTGCCCGTGTTCACCAACGGGATGGGGCGCGGCGCGCTGCCCCCGTCGCACCCGCTGGCCTTCGCCAAGGCCCGCCGGGCGGCCCTGCGCGACGCCGACGTGGTCGTCGTGGTCGGCACCCCGCTGGACTTCCGGCTCGCCTTCGGCGACTTCGGCGACGCGCAGGTGGTGCACGTGGTGGACGCGCCCAGCCAGCGCGCCGGTCACGTCGCCCCGGCCGTCTCGCCCGCCGGTGACCTGCGGCTGATCCTCACCGCGTTCGCCGAGCACCCCGGCGACCGGGCCGACCACGACGACTGGGTCGCGCGGTTGCGCGTCGCCGAGGACGCCGCGAAGGCCCGCGACGCCGAGGAGATGGCCGCCGAGACCGACCCGATCCGCCCGGCCCGCGTCTACGGCGAGCTGCGCCGGGCGCTCGCCCCCGACGCCATCACCATCGGCGACGGCGGCGACTTCGTCTCGTACGCCGGGAAGTACCTGGAGCCGGCACAGCCCGGCACCTGGCTCGACCCCGGCCCGTACGGCTGCCTCGGCACCGGCATGGGTTACGCGATGGGCGCCCGGGTCAGCCACCCGGACCGGCAGGTGTGCGTGCTGATGGGCGACGGCGCGGCCGGATTCTCGTTGATGGACGTCGAGTCCCTGGTCCGCCAGCGGCTCCCCGTGGTGATCGTGGTCGGCAACAACGGCATCTGGGGGTTGGAGAAGCACCCGATGCGGGCCATGTACGGCTACGACGTCGCCGCCGACCTCCAGCCCGGCCTACGCTACGACAGGGTCGTCGAGGCCCTCGGCGGGGCGGGCGAGACGGTCGAGAAGGCCGGTGACCTCGCCCCGGCCCTGGACCGGGCCTTCGCCTCCGGCGTGCCGTACCTCGTCAACGTGCTCACCGACCCGGCCGACGCGTACCCCCGTTCCTCGAACCTGGCCTGAGCGACGACCGTTTAATTCGGAGGATTACCGGAGTCTGTCGTCGTAACGTCAGCCGAGGCTCGGCAATTTGTCAGTGCCGTCGGGCAGGGTGGCGTGGCAAGCACAGACGACGGGAGTTTCCATGACGTACGCGATCCGGGCGGAGGGCCTGGTGCGACGCTTCGGCGCCACCACGGCCCTCGCCGGAGTCGACCTCGCGGTCCCCACCGGGACCGTGTTCGGATTGCTCGGGCCAAACGGGGCCGGGAAGACCACCACGGTGCGGGTGCTCGCCACCCTGCTCGCCGCCGACGAGGGCCACGCCACCGTCGGCGGGTACGACGTCCGCCGCGACGCCCACCGGGTCCGCCAGCTCATCGGCCTCACCGGCCAGTACGCCTCGGTCGACGAGGCGCTCACCGGCACGGAGAACCTGCTGCTCATCGGCCGGCTGCTGGGGCTCTCCCGGGCCGGCGCGCGGGCCCGCGCCGGGGAGCTGCTCGCCCGGTTCCACCTCTCCGACGCCGCCGATCGGGCGGCGAAGACGTACTCCGGCGGCATGCGCCGCCGCCTCGACCTGGCCGCCAGCCTGGTCGGCCGCCCGCAGGTGCTGTTCCTCGACGAGCCCACCACCGGGCTCGACCCGCGCAGCCGCAGCGAGCTGTGGGACACCGTCCGTGGCCTGGTCGCCGACGGGGTGACCGTGCTGCTGACCACGCAGTACCTGGAGGAGGCCGACCAGCTGGCCAGCGAGATCGCCGTGGTCGACCACGGGCGCGTGATCGCCCAGGGCACCCCTGAGGAGCTGAAGGCCAAGACCGGCGGCCAGGTCCTCACGATCCGCCCGACGGACCCGGCCGACCTGGCGACCGTGGTGGCCATCGCGGGGGAGGCCGCCGCCGCCAGCCCGGAGGTCGCTCAGACCACCGTCACCGTCGCGGTCAACAACCCGGAGGTGCTGCCCGCCGTGGTCCGCCGCCTCGACGACGCCAAGGTCCCCGTCGCCGAGCTGGCCCTGCGCGGCTCCAGCCTCGACGAGGTCTTCCTCCACCTCACCGGCCATCGCGCCGAGTCCGACGCTCCGACCGGGGCCGACCTGGAGAGGACGCCGGCATGACCGCCGCCACCGTCACCGCACCGCTCGCCCCGGCCCGCCGCCTCGGCGTCGTCGCCGGTCTGCGGCACACCCTCACCCTGGCCTGGCGCAGCCTGGTGCAGATCAAGCACAACCCGATGGAGCTGCTCGACCTCAGCATCCAGCCGGTGATGTTCGTGCTTCTCTTCACGTACGTCTTCGGTACGGCGATCGCCGGCTCGCCGGGGGAGTATCTGACGTTCGCCCTGCCCGGCATCATCGTGCAGAACGCCCTGTTCGCCACGATGACCACCGGGTTCGGGCTGAACAACGACCTCACCAAGGGCATGTTCGACCGGCTTCGTGCCCTGCCGATCGCCCGGTGGGCCCCGCTGGCCGGGCGGATCCTCGCCGACACCGTCAAGCAGGCCTGGTCGGTGTCGCTGCTCATCGGCGTCGGGGCGATCCTCGGATTCCGGCTCGGCAACGGGCCGCTCGGGCTGCTCGGCGCGTTCGCCCTGCTGCTCGCGTTCTCGCTGGCGGCGGCGTGGATCTCGGTGCTGGTCGGGGTGCTGGTCAGCGAGCCCGACAAGGTGCAGATCTTCGGGTTCACGGTGATCTTCCCGCTCACCTTCACCAGCAACGTCTTCGTCCCCACCGACCGGATGCCGGGCTGGCTCCAGAACTGGGTCGAGGTCAACCCGGTGACCATCCTGGCCGACGCCCTGCGCGGCCTGCTGGTCGGCGGCCCGGTGGTCGGCCCGGCGGCCAAGGCGATGATCTGGGCCGTGGTGCTCGCCGCCGTCTTCGCGCCGTTGGCGGTCCGGGCGCTGCGGCGTCGCGTCTGACCGACGCCGGGGGGTGGCCCGGTCACACCTCGGGGCGGTTCTCCTCCCGGGGCGGGTCACCCTCCCGGCGGCGCAGGTCGTCCTCGCGCCGGCGCAGGTCCTCCTCCCAGCGGTGGAACAGCTCGTCGTCCTGCCGCCGGGAGCGCTCGGCCAGGGATTCGAGGAACTCCGGGTCGTCGTCGGGGGCAGGGGGCCGGCGTGGGCCACCCCGGGCGCCGGGGGCCCGCCGGGAGCGCCCCGCGTGTCCGGCGGGGCGCTGCCGGCCGGCGAGGAACCAGGCGATCGGGCCGACCAGCGGGAAGACC
>NZ_SMKJ01000373.1:0-5340 GCF_004348615.1 Micromonospora sp. KC207 | reverse complement strand
GGGGGTGGAGGTGGCCAGTTGGCTGGCCGGTGCCGCGAGCTTCGTGGTCGCGGTGGCCGCCCTCGTGCTGGCTCCGTCGGGAGACCCGGCTGCGGCATCGACGCCGCCGGCTGCGGTGACACCACCGGCGGGGCCGGGGTCGGTCACCGTGCGGGGTGATCTCACGGGGATCGCCTCGACGGGCGACAACGCGACGAATACCCAGCACCGGTGAGGTGGTTTCGACGCGGCCGGGTTGCCCCTTTGCCCGCTGATCCCGAGCCGCCGCTGCCGGTGGGTGATCCCGCTGCGCCGAGCGGGTCGGGCGCGATCACGGCGGGCAGCATTCCCGGTATCGCCTCCACGGGCCCCCATGCGACCAATACCCAGCACGTGACGGTGCTGCCTGCGGAGGCGTTGGTCGCGCCGGAGGTCGTGCCGGCACCGGCCGGGCTGGTGAACCTGCCGGTGAGGCTGCGGCTGTTCGTGGGTCGTGAGGATGCGCTGGGCTGGCTGGACTCGGCGGCTCAGGATCCGGGTGTGGTGGTCGTGCAGGCGGTCCACGGGCTCGGCGGTATCGGCAAGAGCACCCTGGTCGCACGGTGGGCGGCAACCCACCGCGACCAGCCCCGGCCGATCTGGTGGATCACCGCGGACAGTCCCGCTGCTCTCGACGCCGGCCTGGTCGCCCTGACCGTCGCGCTGCAACCGGCCCTCGCGGCTCTGCCGTCACCGGCTCTGCGGGAATGGGCCGTACGCTGGCTGGCCTGCCACGACGGGTGGCTGCTCATCCTGGACAACGTCACTGATCCCGCACACATCGCCGATCTGGTGGGCCGGCTGCCACGAGGGCGGATCCTGGTGACCAGCCGCCGCGCCACCGGCTGGCCCGACATCGTGACCCCGCTGCGCCTGGACGTCCTCGAACCCGATCAGGCGGTCGCCCTGCTCACCGGGATCGTGTCCCAGGGCGGTGGTGTCATCGACCCGGCAGGCGCTGCCGCCGTGTGCGCCGAGTTGGGCTGTCTGCCGCTGGCGGTGGAACAGGCCGGCGCCTACCTGGCCCAGACCCGGACCACCGTCGGCGACTATCTTCGGCTGCTCGCGCAGCATCCCGCCGCCATGTACCGCGACGGCGAGGAAGGCAGGGCCGCCGAACGGACGATCGCCCGGGTCTGGCACGTCACCCTCGACGCCTTCGCCGACGATCCCCTGCCCGGACGGCTGCTGCGGGCCCTGGCCTGGTACGCGCCGGAAGCCATCCCCCGCAGCCTGTGGCACCACCTCGGCGACGGCGCGGGGGAACCGGCGGTGACGCGGGCGATCGGCCGGCTCGCCGCGTACAACATGCTCAGCATCGACCCCGCCACCCGGGCCGTCACGGTGCACCGGCTCGTCCAGGCCGTCGCCCGCACACCCGACCCCGACGACCCGCACCGCCAACCCGACGACATCACCACCGCCCGCACCACCGCCACCGCCGCCCTGACCACCGCGCTGTCCGACGACTGGCGCGACCCCACCACCTGGCCGACGTGGCGCACCCGGTTGCCCCACGTCGACGCGCTCGTCTCCCAGACCAGAGCACACGCCACCGACAGCGACCGCGTCGCCCAGGCCTACCTGCTCAACGCGACCAGCCTGTTCCTGCTCGACCAGGGAAACCTCCCTCACGCCATCGCCTACCTCAAGCAGGCCCTCACCGACTTCCGGCGGGTGCTCGGCAACGACCACCCCGACACGCTGACCTCGGTCAACAACCTCGCCAGCGCCTACCAGTCGGCGGGGGACCTGGGGCAGGCGATCCCGCTGTTCGAGCAGGCCCTCACCGATCGCCGGCGGGTGCTCGGCAACGACCACCCCGACACGCTGGTCTCGGTCAACAACCTCGCCAGCGCCTACAGGTCGGCGGGGGACCTGGGGCAGGCGATCCCGCTCTACAAGCAGGCCCTCACCGGCCGCCGGCGGGTGCTCGGCAACGACCACCCCCAGACGCTGACCTCGGTCAACAACCTCGCCGGCGCCTACCAGGCGGCGGGGGACCTGGGGCAGGCGATCCCGCTGTTCGAGCAGGCCCTCACCGACTGCCGGCGGGTGCTCGGCAACGACCACCCCGACACGCTGGTCTCGGTCAACAACCTCGCCAGCGCCTACAGGTCGGCGGGGGACCTGGGGCAGGCGATCCCGCTGTACAAGCAGGCCCTCACCGATCGCCGGCGGGTGCTCGGCAACGACCACCCCGACACGCTGGTCTCGGTCAACAACCTCGCCTACGCCTACAGGTCGGCGGGGGACCTGGGGCAGGCGATCCCGCTGTTCGAGCAGGCCCTCACCGATCGCCGGCGGGTGCTCGGCAACGACCACCCGCAGACGCTGACCTCGGTCAACAACCTCGCCGGCGCCTACCAGGCGGCGGGGGACCTGGGGCAGGCGATCCCGCTGTTCGAGCAGGCCCTCACCGACTGCCGGCGGGTGCTCGGCAACGACCACCCCGACACGCTGGTCTCGGTCAACAACCTCGCCAACGCCTACGAGTCGGCGGGGGACCTGGGGCAGGCGATCCCGCTGTACAAGCAGGCCCTCACCGATCGCCGGCGGGTGCTCGGCAACGACCACCCCGACACGCTGGTCTCGGTCAACAACCTCGCCTACGCCTACAGGTCGGCGGGGGACCTGGGGCAGGCGATCCCGCTGTTCGAGCAGGCCCTCACCGATCGCCGGCGGGTGCTCGGCAACGACCACCCGCAGACGCTGACCTCGGTCAACAACCTCGCCGGCGCCTACCAGGCGGCCGGGGACCTGGGGCAGGCGATCCCGCTGTTCGAGCAGGCCCTCACCGACTGCCGGCGGGTGCTCGGCAACGACCACCCCGACACGCTGGTCTCGGTCAACAACCTCGCCTACGCCTACGAGTCGGCGGGGGATTTGGGGCAGGCGATTCCGCTGTTCGAGCAGGCCCTCGCCGGCTGCCGGCGGGTGCTCGGCAACGACCACCCACAGACCCGGGTCGTCTATGGCAACTTGCGGGCTGCCATAGAGGGTTCCAGTTCCGAGTAGGGGGCGTGGTTGGGATCCGGCGTCGGCGGCATGCGGCGTGTGTCCAAGGAGCAATAGTCAAGACTTGTGGATGAAGAAATCTTGATTAGGCGGCTGCGGCGTTGGTGGTGACCGGTTCGGTGGTGGGGCGTTCGACGAGTTTGCCGTGTTCGAAGCGGGCACCGGCGCGGACGAGGGCGACGAGGTGTGGTGCGTTGACCGCTCGCCAGCGTTGTTGAGCGGCTTCGATCAGCTTGAACGCCATCGCGAGGCCGGCGGCCTTGGAGCCGGGGCCTTTGGTGACCTTGGTACGGTGCCGGACGGTGGCGAAGGTCGACTCGATCGGGTTGGTGGTGCGTAGGTGCACCCAGTGCTCGGCCGGGAAGTCGTAGAACGCGAGGAGCTCGTCGAGGTCGTCGACGACTTTGGCGACGGCTTTGCCGAACTTGGCGCCGTAGGCCAGCTTGAACGCGGCGACCGCGCGGCGGGTGTGCTCGCGGTCCTCGGCGTTCCAGCCCCGGGATGCGCGGACTTCGGCAGGGCGCCGAGCACGTTGGCGATCTTGTGGAACCAGCAGCGCTGCTCCCGGCTGGTGGGGAACACCTCACGCAGCGCGTTCCAGAACCCGAGCGCGCCGTCGCCGACGGCCAGGACCGGCGCGCGCATACCGCGTCGTTTACAGTCACGCAGCAGGTCGGCCCAGGACTCGGTGGACTCGCGGTAGCCCTCGGCGAGCGCGACGAGTTCCTTGCGGCCGTCGACACGGACGCCGACCATGACCAGCAGGCACAGTTTCGCCTCGTCCAGGCGCACGTTCAGGTGCACGCCGTCGGCCCACAGGTAGACGTAGTCGGCGCCGGACAGGTCCCGATCACCGAAGGCGCGGGCCTCGTCCTGCCACTGCACGGTGAGCCGGGTGATCGTCGCCGCGGACAGCCCGGAGCTGGTGCCGAGGAACTGCTGCAACGCGGGCACGAAATCGGACGAGGACAGTCCATGCAGACAGAGCAGCGGCAGCACCTCGTTGATCTGCGGCGACTTACGGCACCAGGCCGGCAGGATCGCCGAGGCGAACCGCCGCCGCTGGCCGCTGATCTCGTCGATGCGTTTGTCGTTGACCCTCGGCGCCTCGACCTCGACCGCCCCGGCGCTAGTGAGCACCTCCCGCGGCCTCGCGTGACCGTTACGGACGACCAGCCGGCGGCCGTTGTCGTCCAGCTCGCCCGCGTGCGCGGCGATATAGGCGGCGACCTCCGCCTCCAGCGCGACAGCGAGCATCCGACGAGCGCCGTCACGCACGATCTCATCGATCAACGACCCGCCGGAGGAAGCGGGCTCGGACACGGTCGCTGGCGTCGGCTCTTCCGGGTTGACTACGGTAAGCACGGGCGTACCCTCCCCACCCGCGTTGGCGCGCGGGCTCTACTCGATTCCTGGACATGGAGCGTCGCCGGGAGGGTACGCCTCCCGACGCTCATCCACAGGTTTCGAGCATTGCTCTGTCCAAGAGAAAGCCCGTCTTTAGCTCCCGGCCCAAAAGCATCGCTGAGGAGTTGATCTAGCGGACGGGAGTCCCGGGGCGCTGTCCGAGAATCGATCGTTTCCCGAACAAGATCAGGAAGCGGGTTGGCGGCCGGTCAGGGCTGTCCAACAAACCTGTCCGTAAATCCGGCGTGTCCAACAAGCCGGCAACGGGTTTGTCGGACACCCTCAACGCCATGACCGTCCCCACGCCCGCACACGGTGACCTTCTCGCGCCGGCTCCGTTGTCCGGGGTGCTCGTCGGCTACGGCCGGGTGTCGACCCGCGAGTAGAACCTCGCCCGCCAACAGACAGCTTTGACCGTGGCCGGCGGCTGCGCGCGGTGCTTCTTCGACAAGGCCTCCGGCAAGAACACCGACCGGCCGGAGCTGGAGCGGATGTTCGACTACATCCGGCCCGGCGACGCGCTGACCGTGGTGTCCCTGGACCGGCTCGGCCGCTCGTTGGAGGATCTCATCGCCATCGTGGGCCGGCTCAAGCGTCAGCAGGTGGGGTTCCTGTCGCTGCACGAGAAGCTGGACACCACTACAGCGGGGGGCATGTTCGTCTTCCACGTCTTCGCCGCCCTGGCCGAGTTCCTCCGCACCATCATCGTCGCCAACACCCACGAGGGCCTGGCCGCCGCCCGCGCCCGCGGCCAACGCCTCGGCCGACCACCCGCCATGACCCCCGAGAAAGTCGCCTACGCGCGCCAGTTGCTCGCCGAACCCGACCGGTCCCTGTCCTCCATCGCCACACTCCTCGGCGTCTCCCGCTCCACCCTCTACAAGTCCCTCCCCGCAC
>NZ_SMKJ01000372.1:0-5351 GCF_004348615.1 Micromonospora sp. KC207 | reverse complement strand
CCGTTGAACCGTCGTCAGGGGTGGCGGTCGACGGCGCGGGCCGGGTACCGGGGGGCGGCTGCTGACCGGGTGGGACGGACGGCGTCGTGCCGAGACCGTCCGACGGGGCACCTTCGGAACCAGGGCCGGGCGGCGGCGTGTGGCCGGTCCCCGGCCGGCCGGTGTCGGGGTCCGTTCCCCCGGAGCCTGGCCGGTCAACGAACTCCCCGCCGGTGCCGTGGGCGCCAGGTCCCACAGCACCGGGACCACCACTGGTGACCGCCAGGTTCCTGGACGGGCCGGGACCCTTCAGGCCGGACGGATCGGGCGTGACCGGGCCACCGATGGCCTCGCCGAGGTCGTGGGCGTACACGCTGGCGTAGGTGCCGACAGCGGACGAGACGGCGGTGGCCAGCGCGTTGAAGTTTCCGAGTCCGCCGGCCATGGACAGGTAGGCCAGTTCGCCGAGCGTCTCACCTATCGCGCCCAGTCCGGCCCGTCCGTGCGTGGTGTCGGAGAGCTTGGGGAAGTATCGGCCACCGATCAGGGAGACGCCACCGGCGACGGTGCCGATGGCGACGCCGGCACCGATCGACTCCCCGAGGTCCGACCAGCTGAATCCGTCGTCCTTGTTGCCCTTGGCGATCATGACGGTCTGGGCGATGACGTTCTCGGTGCCCTCCTCCAGACCCTCCTCCGCGCCCTGGATGGCGAGCTGGGCGATCAGTCGGTGCAGCCGGTCTTGCAACCGGTTGAGAAGCGCCTGGGTGAGCCGCTGACCGAAACTGAGGTACGCGGGAACGAGCGTGGCACCGAAGCCGGACGCCATCGCCACCGCGATGTCCAGGACGATCATGAACGCCGCGACGACGATCTGGGTCTGGCCGTAGTCGATCTGCTGGTTGGCCCGGTGGGCTACGTCGCCGGCGATCAGGGCACTCCGGATGCCCCCCGGGATCGGCCGGGTGACGATCTGCTGGAACTGGGCGAACGCGTCGGCGGCGGGTCCGTCGAGGTTGCCCTGCAACCCGAGGCCGAGCGCCTGGGTGGCGGCGATCCCGTCGGCCAGGTGCGCGCCGAACCGCTCGAGTTCGATGCTGAGCGCCTGGAGCTCCGACGGATCGCCCTTGGGAAACTCCTCACCGACGGTGTAGAGGATCGCGTCGTACGCCCACTGCCAATTGGGGTCGTTGGGGATGTGGAAGTCGCCCATGGAACGGCGTCAGGCGGGACCGGTGAACAACGGCGTCGCCGAACCGTCCGGGCCGAAGCTGATCAGCAGTGGACGGTATCCGGGCGCGGTGGGGTCGACACCGGCGTCCTCCTTGGGCTTGAGCAGGAAGAACTGGTCGCCGTCGCCGTCGACGGGGTGACCGGCGGCGGTGATCGGCACCCGCGTGCCCAGCGGGACGATCGAGTCGTAGCCGTTGGCGTCGATCCGTGCGGTGCCGTCCGGAAACGTGGTCAGGGTGCGCAGTTCGTAACCGGGAGGAACCGGGGTGCCGTCGATGAGGACGCCCCTGGTGTCGTACCGCCGGAAGGCGGAGATCGCGGGAGACGCCACAGCGAACTCCGCCGGCCGCCTCGACGCGAGAAAGCTGCTGGGCGACTCGACCGATTCCGGGGCAGTGACCGGACCGGCGATGCGCACACCCGCCCGTAACACCGGCACCCCGGATCGCGGAAGCGCCTGCCGGGAAGCCACCTCCTCGGAACGCGGAAGCTTGCCGGTGACGGCCAGCCGGGAAGTGAGCTGACCGGGCTCGCCGTCGACGGGTTTCCAGGGGGCGTACCCGGCGAGCCGCACAGGCAGGTTCGCGAACTCCTCGGCGATCGTCCGCCCGCCGATCGTCGCGTCCTCGTCCGCCTGCCGGTAGCCCTCACCGCTGACCCGCAACCCGACCGCCGCGTACTCCAGGTAGCCCAGGACGGCGCGGATGGCGCTCTCGACGCGGTCCAGCGTATGGCCGAACTGCTCTTGGAACTGGCGGCCGATCTCGTCGTCTCCCCACGCGGGTTCGTACCGCGCCCGCAGCACGTTCAACCGGCGCAGGCACTCGTGGTACCGGGCGGCGTGCTGGGCGTACGAGTCGCCGACCGAGATGACGCCCTCAGGGTCGACCCAGATGTGACCGGGCGGCTGGCTCACGGCTGTTCCGGGTCGAGGCCGAGCAGGGCACGGACACCGCTGGTCATCCGGGGGCCCTCGGGCGGCAGGTACATGTCCGGGCCGGCCTGACCGCGCACCAACCTGGCGGCGTCCATGCCGGGGGGCAGCAGCGGCGCGATCAGCGCCGCCGCCTGCTCCATGACCTGCTCCTTCGCCTCGCTGTAGGTCTGCATGACGGTGGCCTGCAACTCGGCGGGAGTCATCCGTCGGTACGCGCTAGTCGGAAAGCTGATCTCGGTCAGTACGCCGTTCTGCCCGACCGTGACCGTCACTTCGCGGCGCGGCGAGGTGGCCGAACCCTGCACCTTGCTCATCCGCTCCTGGAGGGTGGTCACGCTGCTGCGCTGACGCTGGTACTCCGCGAACAGCTCCTCGATGTGATCGTCGAAGCTCATCGGCCGGCTCCCTTCTGCGCGGGCCATCAGTACAGGTGCGCCCCTCCACGGGGTGGAAGGGGCGCGGTGCCGGTCGGGCACGAACGTGCAGGGCCTTTTCCCGACCGCACGGCCGGTCACCTGGCGACGATCAGGACGCGACAGAGGCGTGGAGGGGGAAGTAGGCAGACTTCGGCTGTCGTTCGGACATCGGCCGCGCCGCAGCCTTGCCGGCAACGGCCGATCGCCGGGAATCTTCGGCACGGCGGACGCCGAGCAGAGGTTCGACGTCGTCATCCCTGACGTACGACGAGAGGAATGTCGTTGTGACCATGCCAACGGTCCAGACCGCCGATCCGGGCATGCAGGCGGCAGCCACCGAGTTCGCGAACAAGGCCCACGAGTTCACCACCCACCTGCGCAACGTCAACTCGCAGATGGCCGTTCTCCAGGCGAGCTGGCACGGCACCGCCTCGAAGAACTTCGATCAGGCGATGGACAACTGGGAGCGGTCCTTCCAGACCATCATCGAGAAGCTGCTGCACATGATGGACGTGATGGGCGCCACGACCGCCGGGTACCGGGCCGCCGAGGACGAAGCCTCGCAGACCGCCCAGAACTTCATGACGGCGCTTCCCGGAGTCTGACCCGTATTCCCCGTCGAAAGGACCTGACCCGTGTCCGACTACCGGTTCGACTTCAACCAGGCCGACGCCACCCTCTACGACATGAATCGGATCAATGGCCGGATCTCGAACGCGCTCGACGACATGGAACGCAACGTCGAGCGGAGCATCGAGCAGTGGAGTGGTGACGCCCGGAGCGCGTACCACGTGGCGAAGGTGGAGTGGCGCAACGCCGCCCAGCAGATGACGGTCTACCTCGAGCAGGCCCGCCAGACGCTGCTGGCGATCTCGGACAACTACGGGACCACCGAGCAGCGGCACACGAAGATCTGGAACGACGTCCGCGGCGGCTGACCGCCGGCCGGCTGCCGGGGTCGGTGTGCCCCGGCGGCCGGCGCTCCCCGCGCATCACTTCTCAGAGACGGCCACGCTGGAAAGGTTGTGGACGGATGGCTTCCATCGATTTCAGCTATCCCAACGACAGGGCCATCGACTACATCGGCATCCTGGACAAGTTCAACAACGGCGAGGTCGACGGCTTCCCGCAGGAGCATCCGGACGGATGGATCCAGGCGGTCATCGACAAGGTCCAGGCCGACCTCGTGTCGAGCAGCAACCGCCAGACCAACAACATCGACTGGTCGGACTACACGGCCGAGGAGCGGGCCGCCTACGAGTGGTACAAGACCGAGGTCATCGACATCGACAGTTGGAACGCACTGGTCGCCGAGTTCCGGGAGAACGACGTCCCCGACGAGGACTCCGTCGACTGGGACGAGTTCGACGAGTCCGACCACCTCGACATCGACGGGTCGTTTGACCCGCCGGAGGTCAGTGTCTACACGGGCGGTAGCGACAACTCGGCCGGGGACCTGAAGGTCAGCACCGCGGCCATCCGGTACTTCGCCAACTCCATCGGAGAGCTGTTCGACGATCCGAACGGTCGGGGCGGCAGCCTCATGCTCCGGGTGGGTGACGAACTCGCCTCCCTGGACGTCCGGCCCGGGAAGTTCGCCGTGGCCGAGATCATGCGGCGCAAGATCCATGGAACCGGGGAGAGCGTGGGCCTGGTCGGCGACACCCAGGGCCTGCTGGAGAAGGTCCACCAGACGCTCTACACCCTTCGCCTGAGCCTGCTCGAGATGGCGGACTCCTACGAACTCACCGAGGACGGCAACGCCCGCACCGGCCGGAACTTCGAGGAGAAGACCGCCGAGTTCAACTCGATGACCGAGGAGGAGTTCGGCGCGGCCATGAGCGATCCATGGGGTCATATCAACGACATCGACGACTACGGCCAGGTCACCTCCTCCGGCGAGGGAGGCAACGGCAATGACGGCTCCGATGACGGTTCCGGTAGCGGGGACGGGTCGGGCAGCGGAGACAACTAGGCGTCGCACGCGCGGCCGGGGCGTTCCGGTGTCACACGTCGGCGTTCTCGAACTCATCCAGGGGCTTGGTGTAGGACATGCCAGAAACAGAGTCGGAACAGGACGACTGGACCAACTCCGCAGACCCGGTGGCGACCTTTCCCCCGCCGAGCGTGCAGATCGACGACGTCAACGACTTGGAGACCTGGGCGCAGATGGATCCGCCCGGATGGCGCCGGATCAAGGCTGCCGTCAAAGGTGGGTCGGCGATCGAGACCGAGGCCGGGCACGAGTACGCCGCGAGTCTGGTCAGCTATCCGAGCCTGCTGGAGGCTGCGAACGGGTTCCAGCAGGCGTACAACCTGCTGCACTGGCTGGAGACGTTCATCAGCCTCCACGCGCACGCGATCGCCGGGGAGGAGAAGGCCTGGCAGGGCACGGCGGCCGAGGCGTTCCTGGCGAAGATGGACTATCTGAGCAAGTTCCTGGGCAACCAGGCGGAACGGCTGCTCGGTGGCGACGGCATGCCCGGGACCGCGAGCGTGCCGCACCAGCTCATGATGAACGCCAGCTATCTCAAATGGGCTCAGGAGCAGATCGACTACCTCGACGTCGCATGGGCACAGATCGCGGCTGCCGATGGTGCCAACCACACCGACGGCGGCAACGTTGCGATCAGCTCCACCCGGTTCGCCCGCCCGATGACGGACCAGATGCTCCAGGTGGCGCAGACCCTGGCGAAGCAGTACGCGCGGCTGAACTACGGCTCGGTCAGCGTGCCCGAGGGCGATGGCAGTCCCGGCGCCGGGGACCTTCCGACCGAACCCCCGAC
>NZ_SMKJ01000371.1:0-5404 GCF_004348615.1 Micromonospora sp. KC207 | reverse complement strand
GGTGGGCGGTGCACCGCGTCGGGGTCCGACCGGCCGGAGGCGGCCGGCGCGACCGGCGCGGGTGCGGGCGGCGGAAGCCCTGACCCCGGCCGCCCGGTCTGGGGCACCACGACCGTGGCCGGCAGGGTGGACGGGGTGACCGCGGGCTGCCCGACCGCCGGCACCGGCACGACCACCGGCCCGACGGAGGGCGTGAGGATGAATGGGGTGCTGCTATCGGGCAGCGCGGTGCTGCCCACCGTGGCCGACCCGGTGCTGATGGCGGCGAGGATCGGCATCGAGGCGGTGCCGGCGAGCAGGGCGACCGTGAAGAGGTAGCCCCGCCCCGGGCCGCCGGAGCCGGGGGCGCGGTGCGCCCCGACGACACGGCGGTAGCCGCCCCCGCCGGCACGGCGCCGGCCGAGCAGCGGCACGGTGGGATCCTCATCTGGCTGAGACACGCACATACTCCTCGTCGTCGATCACCCGTACGGGGCGAGTGGCGATCAACCAGTAAGAAACGGGCATAAGGCTATGAAACGCCCGCCCGGCATCATCAGCTTGACCCAGTGACGGCCAGTTCACCAGGAGCCACCGCGTGTCGACACACAAATTGTCCGACCCGCCCTGCCGAGTCACGATCCGCCTGCCGACAAACGGCCCCGCCAGCCGCAAAACCGACAGCACCCGGAAACCGGGCGGGCGTACTGTGGGCCCGCTCACCTCCTCTGCCATGATTTGTGGCACGACGGCAACGCAGCCACGACCTCCGCGCACCCCGCGGCAGGCGCGGTACGGCGCCGGCGCTCCCGAACCGGGTTCGCACGGAATCCGGCTCACGCCGCGCGGCAACCCTCACCGGGGCTTGGCGCGGCCGCCAGGAACCAGCCCGGCACCAGCCGGGTGGGTGCACGCACTGCGCGGAGCGGGTCACCCCCGGCGCCGGCGCAGACCACGACAGGGAGAGACGGATGGCAAAGGGCGACCCCGGGGTCACCACCCGCGGCCGGCGAGCCGCACCCCGTGCCAAGCGATCGGCCGCGACGGCTGGCGGCAACCCGGAACTCGTACAGCTACTCACCCCCGCCGGCGAGCGCGTCGAGAGCGCGTTCGGCCCGGACGGCACGGAGTACCGTGTCGACTTCACCGACGAGGAGTACCGCGGGCTGTACCGCGACCTCGTGCTGGTCCGCAGGCTCGACGCCGAGGCCACCGCGTTGCAGCGGCAGGGCGAGCTGGGGCTGTGGGCCAGCCTGCTCGGCCAGGAGGCGGCACAGGTCGGCTCCGGGCGTGCGCTGCGCAGCCAGGACATGGCCTTCCCGACGTACCGGGAGCACGGTGTCCTCTACTGCCGGGGCATCGACCCGATCATGCCGCTCGGCCTGTTCCGGGGCGTCGACCAGGGCGGCTGGGACCCGAACGAGTTCAGGTTCAACATGTACACGATCGTGATCGGGGCGCAGACCCTACACGCCACCGGGTACGCGATGGGCGTCCACATGGACGGCAAGACCGGTGGCGACGACGGCGAGGCGGTGATCGCCTACTTCGGCGACGGCGCGACCAGCCAGGGCGACGTGAACGAGGCGTTCGTCTGGGCCAGCGTCTTCAACGCCCCGCTGGTGTTCTTCTGCCAGAACAACCAGTACGCCATCTCGGAGCCCCTGGAACGGCAGACCCGAGTCCCGCTCTACCAGCGGGCGCGCGGCTTCGGCTTCCCCGGCGTCCGGGTGGACGGCAACGACGTGCTCGCCTCGTACGCGGTGACCCGGCACGCGCTGGACAACGCGCGACACGGCCAGGGCCCGAGCCTGATCGAGGCGTACACGTACCGGATGGGGGCGCACACCACCTCCGACGACCCGACCCGGTACCGGATCGCCAGCGAGGTCGAGGCCTGGCAGGCCAAGGACCCGATCACCCGGATGAAGGCGTTCCTGGAGAAGCAGAAGATCGCCGACGAGTCGTTCTTCGCCGAGGTCGACGAGCAGGCCCGCGCCGAGTCGGTGCACCTGCGCGAGCGCGTGCTCGCCATGCCCAACCCCGAGCCGGTGACGATGTTCGACCACGTCTACCCCCACGGGTCCCCGGAGCTCGACGAGCAGCGGGCGCAGTTCAGCCGCTACCTGGAGACGTTCGAAGGGAGCGCCCACTGATGGCCACGGAGACGCTCACCCTCGGCAAGGCCCTCAACACCGGCCTGCGCCGGGCCCTGGAGCACGACCAGAAGGTCGTCATCATGGGCGAGGACGTCGGCAAGCTCGGCGGCGTCTTCCGGATCACCGACGGGCTCCAAAAGGACTTCGGCGACCAACGGGTGATCGACACGCCGCTGGCCGAGTCCGGCATCATCGGCACTGCGGTCGGCCTGGCCATCCGCGGCTTCCGCCCGGTCTGCGAGATCCAGTTCGACGGCTTCGTCTACCCCGCGTACGACCAGATCGTGTCGCAGGTGGCGAAGATGCACTACCGCTCGCAGGGCAAGGTGCGCATCCCGATGGTCATCCGCATCCCGTACGGGGGTGGCATCGGCGCGGTCGAGCACCACTCGGAGTCGCCGGAGGCGTACTTCGCGCACACCGCCGGCCTGAAGGTCGTGACCTGCGCCAACCCGCAGGACGCGTACTGGATGATCCAGCAGGCGATCGCCTCGGACGACCCGATCGTCTTCCTGGAGCCGAAGCGGCGCTACTGGGAGAAGGGCCCGGTGGAGCTGGACGGCCCGTTGGCCGAAGCGTACCCGCTGCACTCGGCCCGGGTGGCCCGGGCAGGCACGGACGCCACCGTGCTGGCGTACGGGCCGATGGTGCGGACCT
Organism: Micromonospora sp. KC207; assembly: GCF_004348615.1. NCBI lineage: Bacteria > Bacillati > Actinomycetota > Actinomycetes > Micromonosporales > Micromonosporaceae > Micromonospora > Micromonospora sp. KC207. The sequence continues at coordinate 2,609 of NZ_SMKJ01000371.1, read as the reverse complement.
GCCTGGACGCGGCGACCGCCGCGGCCGAGGACGGCCGGGAGCTGGAGGTCGTCGACCTACGCACGCTCTCCCCCCTGGACCTGACCCCCGCCTACGAGTCGGTGCGGCGCACCGGCCGATGCGTGGTGGTGCACGAGGCCCCGGGCAACCTGGGCCTCGGCGCGGAGATCGCCGCCCGGATCACCGAGGAGTGCTTCTACTCCCTGGAGTCCCCGGTGCTGCGGGTGACCGGCTTCGACACCCCCTACCCGGCGTCCCGGGTGGAGGAGGAGTACCTGCCGGACCTCGACCGGGTGCTCGACGCCGTCGACCGCGCCTTCGGGTGGTGAGCGGCGTGTCGCGGATCAAGGAGTTCAACCTGCCCGACCTGGGCGAGGGGCTGACCGAGGGCGAAATCCTCGCCTGGCTGGTCAAAGAGGGTGACACGATCGAGCTGAACCAGCCGATCGTGGAGGTGGAGACGGCCAAGGCGGCCGTCGAGATCCCCGCGAAGTGGGCCGGCCAGGTGCGGTCGATCTTCCACCCGGCGGGGAGCACGGTCGAGGTCGGCACGCCGATCATCGCGATCGACACCGACCCGGGCGCCGGCCCGACCGAGGCGTCGACGACGGGCACGCCGGCCGCCGGCCTGCCGACCCCGTCGGCGGCCTCCCTGGCCGCCGTCGAGATCGCACCCGAGGAGGGCATGGTCGAACCGGGGCTGATCGGCGGCGTGGCACCGGGCGGCCGTACCGCCGTGCTGGTCGGTTACGGCCCGCGGAACGCGCCGGCCAAGCGCCGCCCGCGCAAGGGCGCCGCCCCGAACCGGCCCGCCGCCGCCCCGGCGACCCCTGTGCCGCAGGTGCCGACGCCGGCGCAGGCGTCGGCACCTGCGGCACCGGCCGCGCCGGCGACGAGCGTGAACGGCAACGGGCTGCTCGGCGGGCCGGTGCTGGCCAAGCCGCCGGTGCGCAAGCTCGCCAGGGACCTCGGCGTGGATCTCCGCTCGCTGAGCGGGTCGGGGCCGCTGGGCTCGATCACCCGGGAGGACGTACAGCGGGCAGCGAGCGACACCGCGACGACGGCCGGGCCGCCGACGGCACCGGCCACCACGGCCGGGGGCTTCGGCGCGGACCGCGAGCAGCGCATCCCGGTCAAGGGGGTACGCAGACTCACCGCCGAGAACATGTCCCGCTCGGCCTTCACCGCCCCGCACGTGACGGAGTTCCTGACCGTCGACGTGACGCGGGCGATGAAGGCCCTCGACCGGCTCCGCGGCCGGCGGGAGTGGCGCGACGTCCGCGTCTCGCCGCTGCTGCTGGTCGCCAAGGCCGTGCTGCTGGCGGTACGCCGGCACCCGATGGTCAACTCGACGTGGGCCGGCGACGAGATCGTCGTCAAGGACTACGTCAACCTGGGTATCGCGGCGGCCACGGAGCGCGGCCTGATCGTGCCGAACATCAAGGACGCCGGCCGGCTCACACTGCGTGAGCTGGCGGACGCGCTGACCGAACTGGTGCAGACGGCGAAGGCCGGCAGGACCTCGCCGTCCGACATGTCCGGCGGCACTCTGACGATCACCAACGTCGGGGTGTTCGGGGTCGACACCGGCACGCCGATCCTGCCCCCGGGCGAGTCGGCGATCCTGGCCCTCGGCGCGGTACGTGAGATGCCCTGGGTACACAAGGGCAAGGTCCGCCCGCGCCAGGTGACCACGCTGGGTCTCTCTTTCGACCACCGGATCATCGACGGCGAGCTCGGCTCGAAGTTCCTCCGCGACATCGGGGACTTCCTGGCCGATCCGGAGGCGGCGCTGCTCGCCTGGACCTGACGGGTACCCGACACCAGCGACGGCCGGTGTGCCACGGGTGAACGCCCGGCACACCGGCCGTAACTGTTGAGGGAAGAAAGAGTCGCCCCCAAGCCCCGTTGACTTACGATCCTTAGGCAGGTGTCTCACCTCACCTAATAATCGTTGGCACTTCCGGTCCCGTTGCGGTTCAATTGAGTCGTCAGGGGGCTGACAACCGAATAAGCCAGGGGGAGAGATCCAGATGAGCATGATCGAGCGAATCCGCAACCGCCGCGACGCCAACCGCCGGGCCCGTGCCATCGAGCACGCCCTGCGCTCCGCCAATTCGCCTGCCGTCCGCGAGGAGCTTCTCGCCATCGCCCAGCGTCACATGAGCTGACGCCCCCCACTTCTCTCATCCTCCTTCAGTTCGACGACCCGCCCGGTTCCCCGGGCGGGTCGTCGGCGTTTCGGCCCTATTGACACCGGGATTCCGCCTCGCCGCACCGCCCGGTACGGTGGGGCTCGGTCGTCAACCGCCCGCCGGACCCCGTCGCGCCGATAGAAGCTGCCCGGAACCGTCCGACGACGCGGAGTGACGGCCGGTGCTCCCCGGATGCCGCGGGCGGTCACCGGATACGGTGCGGGGAGTCCCCACGGCCGGCACCGCCGGCCACATTGGCACCCACGCCGACGCGCCGTCGGCATCGGCGGCCGACATGTGATGGAGGAGGCGCACCGATGACGTCCGAGGGCCCGCACCACCCCGGCCAGGAGCCGGACGAGGTGTCGCCGGGCACCGGCGCACCGGCGCCGTACGGCGTCGCCAACCCGGACC
>NZ_SMKJ01000370.1:2500-5415 GCF_004348615.1 Micromonospora sp. KC207 | reverse complement strand
ACGCAGTCGAGGGCCACCCCCATTGGGGCAGCCCTCGACCGGAAAGAATGTCCGGCGGTGTCCTACTCTCCCACACCCTCCCGAGTGCAGTACCATCGGCGCTGGAGGGCTTAGCTTCCGGGTTCGGAATGTAACCGGGCGTTTCCCCTCCGCCATGACCGCCGTAACTCTATGAACATATCAAACAACCCCACCAACACAGGCGAGCCGCTTGCCCGTTCAGAGTTGCACAGTGGACGCGTAGCAGCTTCGTAATCAAGTCCTCGGCCTATTAGTACCGGTCAACTCAACCCGTTACCGAGCTTACATCTCCGGCCTATCAACCCAGTCGTCTAGCTGGGGGCCTTACCCCTACAAAGTAGAGTGGGATACCTCATCTTGAAGCAGGCTTCCCGCTTAGATGCTTTCAGCGGTTATCCCTCCCGAACGTAGCCAACCAGCCGTGCCCCTGGCGGGACAACTGGCACACCAGAGGTTCGTCCGTCCCGGTCCTCTCGTACTAGGGACAGCCCTTCTCAAGTATCCTACGCGCACGGCGGATAGGGACCGAACTGTCTCACGACGTTCTAAACCCAGCTCGCGTACCGCTTTAATGGGCGAACAGCCCAACCCTTGGGACCTGCTACAGCCCCAGGATGCGACGAGCCGACATCGAGGTGCCAAACCATCCCGTCGATATGGACTCTTGGGGAAGATCAGCCTGTTATCCCCGGGGTACCTTTTATCCGTTGAGCGACACCGCTTCCACACGCAAGTGCCGGATCACTAGTCCCGACTTTCGTCCCTGCTCGACCTGTCAGTCTCACAGTCAAGCCCCCTTGTGCACTTGCACTCAACACCTGATTACCAACCAGGCTGAGGGAACCTTTGGGCGCCTCCGTTACCCTTTAGGAGGCAACCGCCCCAGTTAAACTACCCACCAGACACTGTCCCTGAACCGGATAACGGCCCGAAGTTAGATACCCGAATCAACCAGAGTGGTATTTCAAGATTGCCTCCACCCATACTGGCGTATGAACTTCACCGGCTCCCACCTATCCTACACAAGCTAACTCAAGCACCAATGTCAAGCTATAGTAAAGGTCCCGGGGTCTTTCCGTCCTGCCGCGCGTAACGAGCATCTTTACTCGTAATGCAATTTCGCCGGGCCTGTGGTTGAGACAGTGGGGAAGTCGTTACGCCATTCGTGCAGGTCGGAACTTACCCGACAAGGAATTTCGCTACCTTAGGATGGTTATAGTTACCACCGCCGTTTACTGGCGCTTAAGTTCTCCGCTTCGCCCCCAAAAGAGCTAACAGGTCCCCTTAACGTTCCAGCACCGGGCAGGCGTCAGTCCATATACATCGAATTACTTCTTCGCATGGACCTGTGTTTTTAGTAAACAGTCGCTTCCCCCTGCTCTCTGCGGCCATACAACGCTCCACCCGCAAGGGGCTTCACGTCTCCGGCCCCCCTTCTCCCTAAGTTACGGGGGCAATTTGCCGAGTTCCTTAACCACAGTTCGCCCGATCGCCTCGGTATTCTCTACCTGACCACCTGTGTCGGTTTGGGGTACGGGCCGCTAAGAACTCGCTAGAGGCTTTTCTCGGCAGCATAGGATCACTGACTTCACCTGAATCGGCTCGGCATCACGTCTCAGCCTCAATGCGGCGCGGATTTACCTACACCACGGCCTACACGCTTACCCCGGCACAACCACCGGCCGGGCTCAGCTACCTTCCTGCGTCACCCCATCGCTTGACTACTACCCGCCAGGTTCCCACGCTCCCCACCCTCAACCCGAAGGTCTCAGATGGCTCGGGCGGTTAGCACAACGAGGTTCACCACGGACGCTCCTTCGCGGGTACGGGAATATCAACCCGTTGTCCATCGACTACGCCTCTCGGCCTCGCCTTAGGTCCCGACTCACCCAGGGCGGATTAGCCTGGCCCTGGAACCCTTGGTCATCCGGCGGAAGGGTTTCTCACCCTTCTTTCGCTACTCATGCCTGCATTCTCACTCGTGCCGCGTCCACACCTCGATCACTCGGATGCTTCACCCCCGGCACGACGCTCCCCTACCCATCCACACACCTGCACGCACCATCAAGGACACGCGAAGTAAAAATGTGAATGCCACAGCTTCGGCGGTGTGCTTGAGCCCCGCTACATTGTCGGCGCGGAACCACTTGACCAGTGAGCTATTACGCACTCTTTAAAGGGTGGCTGCTTCTAAGCCAACCTCCTGGTTGTCTATGCGACCCCACATCCTTTTCCACTTAGCACACGCTTAGGGGCCTTAGCTGGTGATCTGGGCTGTTTCCCTCTCGACTACGAAGCTTATCCCCCGCAGTCTCACTGCCGCGCTCTCACTTACCGGCATTCGGAGTTTGGCTGATTTCGGTAAGCTTGTAGGCCCCCTAGACCATCCAGTGCTCTACCTCCGGCAAGAAACACACGACGCTGCACCTAAATGCATTTCGGGGAGAACCAGCTATCACGGAGTTTGATTGGCCTTTCACCCCTAACCACAGGTCATCCCCCAACTTTTCAACGTTGGTGGGTTCGGCCCTCCACGCGGTCTTACCCACGCTTCAGCCTGCCCATGGCTAGATCACTCCGCTTCGGGTCTAGAGCACGCGACTCAAACGCCCTATTCAGACTCGCTTTCGCTACGGCTTCCCCACACGGGTTAACCTCGCCACATGCCACTAACTCGCAGGCTCATTCTTCAAAAGGCACGCCGTCACCCCGCAAGGCTCCGACGGATTGTAGGCGAACGGTTTCAGGTACTATTTCACTCCCCTCCCGGGGTACTTTTCACCATTCCCTCACGGTACTAGTCCGCTATCGGTCACCAGGAAGTATTTAGGCTTACCAGGTGGTCCTGGCAGATTCACGGCAGATTACAGGAGTCCGCCGCTACTCGGGAACAC
>NZ_SMKJ01000036.1:0-33972 GCF_004348615.1 Micromonospora sp. KC207 | reverse complement strand
CCCCGGCCGTGGTCACGCCCCCCACCGACCCCGACGACGAGACGTACGGCTGGCGGGACGTCGAACCGCCCGTCCACCGGGAGCCCGAGCGGTCCCCGCAGCTCGCCGAGCCGTCGCCCCGGGGCCCGGAGTCGGAGCGGCCGGCACGGCGGGCGCCGGAGCCGGCGCCGTCCCCGGCCGGCCGCGAGATCACGCCACCCCGACAGCGGACGGTCGACCGGCGGGAGCGATCCGGCAAGCCGACCAGGCCCGCGAAGCCCGCCCGCCCGGCGCGGCCGGTGAAGCCGCCGAGAATCAAGTTCGGGGATCGCGACCCGTCGGTCGAGCTGGCCATCACCGAGATCGCCGGCCACCTCACCTTCACCCCCAACACCGTCACGGCGTGGTATTGGCTGCCCGAGGTGCGCTGGGCGTTCCGGCCGGACGCCGAGCGGGAGGCCCTGCTCGCCGCCATCTCGGAACAGTACGCCGGCCTCGCCGGCTTCCGGCTGCACCTGCGCCGCACCACCCGCCCCTTCCCGGCCGACGAGTGGGCCCGCACCATCGACGCGCACACCGCGTCCCCACTGCCGGACGTGCCAGGCACCGCCGGCTGGGGGGACCACCTGGTGGCCGCCCAGCGGCACCTGCTGTCGGTCAACCACGCCGAGGGGCAGACGTACCTCGGGGTCACCTTCGCCCGGCGCTCGCTCGGCGACTCGCTCACCGAGCGGCTGCTGCGCACCTTCGGCCGCGGCGTCGCCGAGAGCGAGCGCAGCAAGCTCGGCCGCACCGTCGAGCAGTTCGACGAGGTGCTGGGCGCGTTCGGCATGCGCGGTCGGAGGGTGACGGCCCAGGAGCTGGAGTGGCTGCTCTACCGGTCGGTGGCGCTCTGCATGGCCCCGCCCGGCACCCTCTCCCCGGTCACCAACGGTCGGTGGGAACGCGGCGACCTGCTCGCCCTCACCGAGCAGGTCGAGCGGTACCGCACCCCGTACGGGTCGACGGTCAAGCTGGTCAACCGGATGACCGGCGAGGAACGACACGTGGCCGTGCTCGCCGTCGGCCGGATGGAGCCGCTGGAGATCCCCGAGCGGCACGAGCCCTGGCTGCACTTCCACGAGCGGCTGCCCTGGCCGATGGAGATCTCCACCCGGGTCGACATCCTCGGCTCCGGCGACTCCTTCCGTAACCTCGAACACCGGCTGCGGATGATCCGCTCCCAGCAGCTCGACTACGCCGAGCATGGCATCGACGCCCCGCCCGAGCTGGAACGGCTGGCCAAGCGGGCACTGGTGATCGGCGACGAGATGACCACCGGCCTTCCGGTGGACTCGGCGCGGGCGCACGGATGGCACCGCATCGCCGTCGGCGGCCGGACCCGGGAGGAGTGCCTGGAGCGGGCCCGCCGGCTGATCCAGCTCTACTCCCGGGAACTGCGCGTGTCGCTGCAGCACCCGAAGAACCAGGACTGGCTGGCCCGCGAGTTCATCCCCGGCGAGCCGATCGCCAACACCGGCTACGTCCGGCGGATGCCGGTCAACCTGCTCGCCGCCGCGCTGCCGCAGGCCGCGTCCACCGTCGGCGACCGGCGGGGCGACCTGATCGGGCGTACCGCCGGCACCTGCCGCCGCCCGGTCTTCCTCGACCTGCACTTCCCGATGGAGGTGCGGGAACGTTCCGGGCTCGCGGTCTTCGTCGCCGAGCCCGGCGGCGGCAAGTCCACCCTGCTCGGCGCGCTGGGCTACCTGGCCGCCCGGCGCGGCGTGCAGGTGACCCTGCTGGACCCGTCCGGCCCCCTGGCCCGGCTGTGCAACATGCCGGAGCTGCGGCCGTACTCGCGAGTGCTCAACCTGACCGGCTCCGAGCAGGGGACGCTGGCACCGTATGCGCTCATCCCCACGCCGTTGCGCACCGAGTTCAGCTCCGGGGCGGCCGGCGACCGGGAGTTCGAGATCGCCGTCTCCAACGCCCGGGCCGAACGCCGCATGCTGGTGCAGGACATCTGCATGATGCTGGTGCCGCCGCAGGTGGCCCGGGAGGCGTCCACCGCCACCCTGTTCCGGCACGCGGTGCGCCAGGTGCCGGCCGAGGAGACGTCCACCCTCGACGACGTGGTCGCCTGCCTCGGCCAGCTCGACGACGACGCCGGCAAGGAACTGGCGAACCTGCTGCTGGACACGGCCGAGATGCCGTTGGCCATGCTCTTCTTCGGCCGCCCGCCGGCGGGTCTGCTCGGCGCCGACGCGGCGCTGACCGTCATCACCATGGCCGGTTTGCGGCTGCCCGACCTGAAGATCGAACGCGAGTACTGGTCAGCCGAGGAGGCGCTCGCGCTGCCCATGCTCCACACCGCCCACCGGCTCGCCGTGCGACGGTGCTACGGCGGGTCGATGTCCTCACGGAAGCTGGTCGGCCTGGACGAGGCGCACTTCATGGAGGGCTGGCGCTCCGGCCGGTCGTTCCTCGTCCGCCTCGCCCGCGACTCCCGCAAGTGGAACCTCGCCGCCCTGGTCGCCTCGCAGAACCCGCGCGACATCCTCGGCCTCGACGTGCAGAACCTCGTCTCCACCGTCTTCGTCGGCCGCATCGCCGAGGACACCGAGATCGCCTCCGAGGCGCTGCGGCTGCTCCGCGTCCCGGTCAACGACGGGTACGAGGCGACACTGGCCTCGCTGTCGACCGCAGACGCCACCTCCGCCGCCAGGCTCGGCTTCCGCGAGTTCGTGATGCGCGACGTCGACGGGCGGGTGCAGAAGGTCCGGGTGGACGTGTCGTACGTCGACGGGCTGCTGGACCACCTCGACACCACCCCCGCCGCGGTCGCCGCGACGGCGGGTCAACTGCCGACCGTCGCGGACCTGGAGGCATGACATGGCGAGGGTCCGAGCCCGGATAGCGGCGTTCCTGCTCGCGCTCGGCGTACTCGCCGGCGCCACGGTCTCCTGGCCGGTGCTTGGCAGCGAGGCGGCGTACGCCGCGCCACCGGCAGCCCAGGCCCGGGCGGACCTGTGCAGCACGAAGGAGTGGCAGGTCGACTTCCGCGCCTGCGTCGCCAAGCTGGGCGCGGTCAGCGAGGACCAGGTGGAGTGCCGCAACGCCCCGGTCCCCACGGCACCCGACTCCGGGCTCGCCGGCTGGTTCGCCGCCCGTCCCGACTCCGCCAAGCTGCCCGGCCCCAAGGGCCTCTACAGCGACTACGGCTACTCCGGATACAGCTTCCCGACGTACGACCTGCCCGGCGGTTGCGCCTCCGCGGTGATCCATCCGGACTACAAGTTCACCACCACCGTGGCCAACGGCGAGTTCATGATCGCCACGGCGATCATCGGTGCCTCGAACGCGCTGCGGGAGCGGGCCTGGGACCCACGGTCCATGTGGGCCTGGGCCGATCCGCTGGTCGAGCAGGCCACCACGGCCGTCTACCAGAAGGTGTTCAGCGTCTTCGGCATCATCACGCTCTGCGTGGTCGGCCTCTACCTGCTCTGGCGGTCCCGTCAGTCGGACATGAGCAACGCCATGACCACCGCGGGGTGGGCCCTGCTCGTGATGGTCGCGGTGACCGCCCTCGCCGCGTGGCCCGTGAAGTCCGCGAACATCGCCGACGGCACGCTCGTCACCACCCTGGGCGTGGTCCACGACGCCGTCGGTCCCGCAACGCGGGACATCCCACCTGATCAGTGCGCCCTGCCCAATCCGGATGCTTGCGTCGACAAGCGCCCTCCCGCCGTCCGGGCCAGTGACACCGCGACCGAGTCGATGCTCTACCGCAACTGGTTGCGCGGCGTGCTCGGGTCGGCCGACAGCGAGACCGCCAAGAAGTACGGGCCGGCGCTCTACGACGCCAAGTCGCTGTCCTGGGAGGAGACGGAGAAGCTCCGGGCCAACCCGGCGACGCGGGACGCGACCATCGACGCCAAGCAGCAGCAGTGGGCCCGGGTCGCCGAACAGATCAAGAACGAGGACCGGGAGGCGTACGAGTATCTCCAGGGCATCCGGGACATGGACCGGGTCGGCTCCGGCTTCATCGCCGTGCTCGCCGCGCTGCTTTTCGCGATGTTCGACCTCACCGCCTCGCTGCTGGTCCTGCTGGGCTTCCTCATCTTCCGCTGGGCGGTGATCGCGGCACCGATCCTGGGCACGGTGGGGCTGATGCGCCCGGCGAGCGCCGGTCTCCGGAGGCTGGCCAACGCGGTCGTCGCCGCCGTGTTCAACATCGCCATCTTCGGCACGGGCGCCGCCATCTACCTCTTCGCAGTGGACCTGATCATGAGCACGCCAACCCTGCCGGGTTGGCTCCAGGTGGTGCTGGTCTGGCTCTGCGGGGTGGTCGGTTGGCTGCTGCTGCGCCCGTACCGGCGGATCACCCAACTCGGCGGCAAGGACAGCAGCGAGGCGGTCAGCTCGGCCGGTTCGTGGCACCGACGGTTCTTCCGGGACATGCGCACCGCCGCGCGGCTCGACGTGGCCGAGCCTGGTGGCACGAACGAGCCGACGCTCACCCGACGGCGCGGAGCGGCGGTCGAGCAGACCACGCTCAGGCCGGAGGCCCGGCACGAGGACCCGAGTCACTCCGCCGCCGGCACCGCCACCTCCTCCGGCACCGAGCGGAAGCGGCCCGACGGACGGGAGCGCCCCGGCGAGGCCACCGTGCCTGAGCAGCGGAGCCCCGCGCGCTCCGCCGCACCTCGGCCGCGCCGGCGTCAGCCCTCGGCCTGGACGGAGCCGGACGTGCCGGCGGAGAACCCGTCCTTCGTCATCTACCGGCCGGGAACGACCGAGCCCACCCCGCCACGACCTGCCGCACCGCGGATCCGCACCGAAGCGCGGTGAGGGTGATGCGACGCGCGGTGGAGTTCCTCTTCACTCGGGTACTGCGGTCCCGGCTGGGCATCGCGCTGGTGATCGGGGTCCTGGTGTTCGGTGTGATCGGTGCGGCCCGGCTGGTGTCCGACGCGGGAGACCCCGTGACGGGGCTGAGCAACCGGCCCAGCCAACCGATCACCACCGTCGACCCGACCGCCGGTGACGACGGCGTACTCGGTGGCACCGCACCCCCGACGCCGGTGACCCTCCCGGGCGCCCCGACCCCCGAAGAGGTCGCGGACCGGTTCACCGCCGCCTGGCTCGGTGGGCGCGGCGACAGCGCGGACGAGTGGCACGACGCCCTGCGTCCGCTCTCCACGCCGGAACTCACCGAGAAGCTCTCGGGTGCCGATCCGGCGGGGGTTCCGGCGGAACGGACGACCGGCGAAGCAAGCCTCCGCCCCAGGACGGAGCGCTTCGTCGAGGTGCTGGTGCCGCTCGACACCGGGCGGCTGCGTCTGGAACTGGTGGCACCCGACGGGCAGTGGCTGGTCGATGCCGTGGACTGGGAGCGGACATGAGCGATCGCATGGGAGATGGCCGCAGTCCGCGGCGCAGGCTGCGGCTCGGCGCGCTGGCCGTCGCGCTGACCGCCACACTCGCGCTGCTCTGCTGCACCGGCGGGACGGCCGCGTTCTTCCTCACCGAGTTGAGCGGCGACAGTGGTGAACTCTCCCCGGAGGCCCAGTCCGCCTGCGGCCGGTCGCACCAGGTGAAGGTCTCTGGTCCCATGCCCCGCTTCGCCCAGTACGGCGAGAGCCAGATCCGCAACGCCGCCGTCATCATCAAGGTCGGCTCGGACATGAAGGTGCCACCCCGGGGCTGGGTCATCGCCGTCGCGACCGCTATGCAGGAGTCCGGGCTGCGGAACCTCCCCCACCTGGGCAGCCGCAACGACCACGACTCGGTGGGCCTGTTCCAGCAGCGCCCCAGCCAGGGTTGGGGATCCCCGGAGCAGTTGCAGGACCCCTCCTACTCGTCCCGGAAGTTCTACGAGAAGCTGGTGAAGGTCCCGAACTGGGAGCAGCTTTCCCTGACCCGGGCCGCCCAGCGGGTGCAGGTGAGCGCCTTCCCCGACGCCTACGCGAAGCACGAGGAACTGGCCAGCAAGATCGTGGACGCGCTCGCCGGCGGTGCCGCCCGCACCGTTCAGGTGGCGCAACGCAGCATCTGCAACGCCGCAGCCCGTGGCCAGATCGCGGCCTCGGGTTGGACCGCACCGATCCCCGGGGGCGTCGGCTCCGGCTTCCGTACGGCGAGCCGGCCCAGCCACAACGGGGTGGACATCGCCGCGCCGAAGCGCACCTTGATCCGCGTCGCGGCAACCGGTCGGGTGTTGGTCGCCCGCTGCGACCCGGCCAACAATGGCCGGCTGAGCTGCGATGTCGACGGCTACCCGGGCAAGGGCGGGTGTGGCTGGTTCGTCGATGTCCTGCATGCCGGCGGTTACGTCACCCGGTACTGTCACATGATCGTCAAGCCTCGGGTGGCCCCAGGTCAGCTGGTCAAGGCCGGCGAAGTGATCGGCGAGGTCGGCAGCAGCGGGAACTCGTCCGGGCCGCACCTGCACTTCGAGGTGCACGTCGACGGGGACCGGTCCAGTCGCGGTGCCGTCGACCCGGTGCCGTTCATGCGGGACCGGGGAGCGCCACTCAACGGCAAGGCATAGGGCCCCGGCACGCATGACCGGGCCACTTCCCGACCCCTTCGCCGACCAGCCTGACTGGGCACCCCTGCCGCCCAGGCCCATCGAGATCGTGCCCGCGACCGGTCGGGTCGAATTGCGGGGGCGGCGCGTCCTGGTCGGGCTACCCGGTCTCGGCTGGCGTGGCGATCTGCGCGCCGACGACAGAGTGGTGCAGAACAGCCGTACCTACGTACCGGTCATTCCGGAGCAGGAGTGGTACCGCGCGGAGTCCGAACAGGTGGAGGTCTTCGCCCCGCTTGTGCCGGTCGAGCGGGTGTGGGTGGAAACCCTGGGGAATCGGCCAAGTGCCCGCGTCATCGGAATCTCCAGCGTCAACCTGGTGTCCCTGGACGCGCCGGTCCACCGCGCCCCGACTCCCGTCTTCGAGGCCGACGCCGTCACCGGACGGCGGGTCGTGCACGTGGCTGATTCCGGTGAGCAGCGGGAACTTCGCGCGGTGACCGAAACCTACTCAGGCACCGACGGCGACATCTGCGTCCGGGTCACCCCGGAGTTGGAGTGGTACCGCTGGGCCTGGCGAGGCCAGCCACCCACCACCCTGGAGGTCCCGGTCCACCTACTCTGGATCGAATGAGGGGTTTCAGGTCACGGACATGCCACCGCATACCCTCCACTCACCACTAGCTTGGGTGACATCGAACAGCCAAGGCTGACGGTCGCTCTGTGAGACCCCGTCAATGTATGCGGAGATGGTCAGATCAACCTGAACTCTTGTGCTACCCCCCTGCTCCTGGAGGTCAAGCCTGCCCCAGCTCACCGAGAGCGTGGTGGAAAAGCGCCTCTCACGGGCAAGAAGGTCGTCGCGAAGCGTGTGGAGCTCCTTCAGCTCGGCGGACGCGCCCGCGCAGGTGAACTGGTCAGCTTTGATGTCGTTGCGGTCGACGAGGAAGGCGCGGAGATAGTTGTCGACCACCACGTCCGGGGCGCTGCGATCCGGTCTGGTGGCGCGGTCGTACAAAACGAAGGCAGTGATGCCGCCACCGACGAGAAGCAGGCCGAGCACTCCGGCCACCACGGTGACGATGGTCCGCAGCCGCCCCGGCGGTCGGGCCGGAGCCGGCGTCCCCGAGGGGGGCACCAACTGTTCCGGCGGGGTCCGCTGCGCCGGTACGCGGGAAACCTGGGAACCGGCGGGGGGCTGCACTGATTCCACCCCTTGAGGCTATCGGCTGGACGCCTCGTACCCAATGCCCAAGATGCAGCGGATCGTGACAGGACGACGCCCAGCGGTGAGAATCCGCCCTGGCCCGGACATCCCCGGCGCACCGCCGTGGCGCATCCCGGAGGACGGGCGGGACCTGGGATACCGTCACTGCTCGGGGAGGGGTTGCCAGCCTCGGGACGAGGGGGTGGACGCGGTGTTCGGTCCGAGGACACGTACCAACCGCGCCGCTGCCCTGCACCGTAGGGCGGAGGCGGCGGCCGCCGCGGCGGCCAGCATCCTGGACGAGATCCGGCCCGCGCCTGCCGACCAGCGCCGGCAGTACGAGCTGGCGGATCGGCTGCGTTCGGCGGCGGCCGTGCTGGCACCGGGCTGGGCGGGGGCGCCACTGAATACGGTCACCGGGGCGACGCCCTCCAACGAGGAGCCGCCGCCGTACGTCCGGGTCGGCACCGCAGCGCCACTGGACGACGCGCGCTTCCCCGCCCTCGTGCCTCTGCTCGGCACCGGGCACCTGACGATCGACAACGACGCCCGGGACCCCCGGGTGGCCGGGCTGCTCCGGGCCGTGCTGCTGCGCCTGCTCGCCGCGACGCCCGCCGGTTGCCTGCTGGTCCGCGCCATCGACGGCACGGACGGCATCGGCGGCACGGGCATCAGCGCCACCGGCGGCACAACCACCGAGGCAAGCGCAAGCACTGACACAGCCACCGGCACCGGCACCGGCACCGGCACCGGCACCGGCACCGGCACCGGCACCGGGCATCCTGCGACGCCGCGCGGCACGTTCGCAGCGTTCGCCGCGCTCGCGGACGCCGGCCTGCTGCCCCCGCCCGCCGCAGACGTCGCCGGGCTGCGGGCCGTGCTCACCGAGGCGGAGCAGTGGGTGTCGCCGTCCAGCGGCCGGCCGCGCCGGCACGACCGCACGCTTCTGCTGGTCGTGGCGGCCCTGCCGGAGTCGACCGCTGCGGCCGACCTGGATCGGATCGAGGCGCTGGCCGAGCGCGGACGGGCCGCCGGCCTGCACCTGATCGTCGCCGGCTGGCCACCGGCCGGCCCGTACGCGACCCGCACGCCCCTGCCGCAGGCCACCCCGCTGGCCATGCGCAACGCGTACGCGCTGCTGGGCGACCCGCCCGGCACTTCTCTGGCGGGGCCGGGCGCGGAGCCGCCCGGCGGGCTGAACTCGCCGGTCTTCGTCGACGACGACCCGCCGTCGGGCCTGGTCGACGCCGTCTGCCGACGGCTGACCGAGGAGATCGAGGCCGGCTCCCGGCTCAGTCTGGCCGACCTGTTGCCCGACCCGACCGAGCCATTGTGGGCGGCGGGCTCGACGGAGGGCATCTCCACCACCGTCGGGGACGCCGGCGGCCGGCCGGTGACCGTGGGGTTCACCGAACTGACCCCGCACTGGCTGGTCAGCGGCCGGTCCGGGCCGGATCGTGCCGCCTTCCTCAGCAACGTGCTGCTCGGCCTCTCCGCCCGGTACGGCCCGGACGAGTTGGTCCTGCACCTCGCCGACCTGGGCGACGGCGAGTCGTTCCAGGAGTTACTACAGACCGAGCGGGACCGGTCCTGGGTGCCCCAGGTGCGCTCGGCGGGGATGGCCGTCGACCGGGAGTACGTGCTGAATCTCCTCGACGAGCTGGCGGCGGAGGCCCGCCGGCGGGACGAGGCCGGCCAGCGTGTCGGCGGGCAGCGATTCGCCGCTCTGCGGGAGCACCAGGCCCTGCCCCGGATCGTCTGCGTGATCGACAATGTTCCACTCCTGTTGGCCGACCGGGACCGGCTGGCCGCCGACGCGGTCGCCCGGCTGGACGCGCTGGCCCGATCGGGCCGGGCGTACGGGGTGCATCTGGTCCTGGCCGGCGATGGCGACCTCGGGATCACCGGCGGGCCGACGACCCGTGACTCGATGCTCGGGCAGTTTCCGGTGCGGGTGGCGCTGGCCGGCGGCGGCCCGGTGTTGGAGCCGACCAACGACGCCGCAGCCGGGCTGCCGGTGGGCAGCGCGGTGGTGAACACCGCAGGCGGCCTCGGCGGTCCCCGGGGCGCCACCCGGGGGCACGAGCGGATGGTCCGTTTCCCCGACCCGCACGAGGCCCCGGAGACCATCGGGGAGTTGCGACGGCGGCTCTGGGCGGCCAGTCCGGAGCGGTCGGCTCCGCCGGTCGTCTTCGCCGGGTGGGCGCGCCCACTGCTGCGCAACGATCCGAGCTACCGGGCGGCCTTCGCGGGGCGGGCACGGGGACCGGTGGCCCTGCTCGGCCGGGCGGTGGACCTGTCGGGGTCGACGGTCACGGTGCCGCTCGGCCCGGCCGCCGGCCGCAACCTCGTCGTCCTAGGCCCGGGGACGGAGGCGGTCGCCCTGCTGGCCACGGCGACGCGGAGCGTCGCGGCGCACCACCCGCCGGGTACGGGACGGTTCGTGGTGGCGACGCTCGCCGCCGAGGCGGCGCCGGTGGCCGACGCCCTCGCGGCGGACCTCGCCGGCCAGCACCGGGTGGACCGCGTCGGACTGCCGGGCCTGCTCGCCGCCGTGGACGCCGACGAGCCCGGCTACCTGGTGGTCTTCGGGCTGGACGGGCCCGCTTCGCACGAGCGGCCGGCGAACGGGCCCGCCCCGCACGAGTTCCCGCCGGATCGGCTGCGTGCCCTGCTGCGGGACGGCCCGCCGGCCGGCCGGCACCTGCTGGGCTGGTGGCGCACGGTGCCGGCGTTCACGGCGGTGGCCCGGCCGGAGGACGATCTCGACAAGCTGGCCGCCGTGGTCACGGTGGACGTGCCGGCGGCCCAGCTGACGGCGCTGTTCGGGCACCCGGTGCAGTGGCGTCCCCGGCCGGGCCGGGCGATGCTCTGGGACGGTCCGGCCGAGCGGGGCGTCCTGCTGGTCCCGTTCGCCGGGCAGGGCACGGAACCAGGCATCGAACCGGGCACCGACATTTCGGTGGGACCCGGCACCACGACCGGGATCAGGGCCGCGGTGGGGACCGGGGCCGGGGGCGCAGCCGCGACCAGGGCCGGGGAGGGCGGATGAGCGGGGAGCAGACCAGCGTCGTCGCCGCGCCGGCTGTCGCCGGGCCGCTCCAACAGCGGGCCGGCGTCGACCCGGTGCCCGCCGCCGACGGCACGGCGACGTGGACGGAGTACGTCGCCGCCGCCCGGCAGCTCGACGGGGTGCGCCGCAGCGCCGCGACCGCCGCGACGGAGCAGGCCCGCGCGGTCCAGGCCGCCCGGGAGGAGCTGACCGGGGTACGCGAGCGGCTGGCGGCCCAGCGGTCCCGGCTGCGCGAGTTGGGGGTACCCACGATCGTGCTGGCGCCGTCGCCGCCGGAGCTGAGCGAGGCGGCCCGGGAGATGGTCTGCGGGCCCTCGGCGGTGCTGACGGCGCTGCGCGCGGCCCGGGGCTGGGCGGACGGGGCTGACGGCCTGCTGGCCGCGCGCGGCCGGCTCGCTCCAGCGGCCTGGCCGCCACGGCTGCGCAACCTGCTGGTGTACGGGCCGATCGCACTGGTCGTGCCGCTGCTCCAGGTGGTGCTGTACGTGACGACCGGCACCGGCCCGGCGAGCGTGTTCGCGCTGCTCTGCGGGCTCCCGATGCCGGCGGTTGCCTTCGTCGCCGGCTGGATCGGCGTCGGCCGGATCTTCGGCCGGCCACCGGAGCCGGCGCACGCAGCGGCCCCGAACCCTGCCGTGGGCGACCCGGACGTGGCGGCCGGCGGCGGCACCGGGGCGGTGCCTCCGGTCGGACCTGGCGGGATGCCGGCGTCCGGCGTCCGGCTCGATCGGACGGCCCGGTGGGGCGCTCTGGTCTGTCTCGTTCCGGCGGTGCTGACCACCGCCGGGATCGTGCTGGCGATGCTGGCCGGTTGAGCCGCCGCCCCGACCGCTAACCCGGGCGGGCAGGTGGATCTGGCGCGGGAATGTCACCGTTGGGGCGACCGAAACGGTCGCCCCAACGGTGCTGCCGGTCAGCGGGGGATGATCAGGGCCATTGCCTCGGCGCGGGACTTCGCGTCGTGCTGGAGCATGCCGCGCACCGCCGAGGTGATCGTCTTCGCCCCGGACTTCTGGATGCCGCGCATGGCCATGCACATGTGCTCGCATTCGAGCACGACCACCACGCCACGCGGGGCGAGCTTGTCCATCAGCAGGTCGGCGATCTGCGAGGTGAGCCGCTCCTGCACCTGGGGACGGCGGGCGAAGACCTCGACGAGCCGGGCCAGCTTGGACAGGCCGGTGATCCGGCCGTCCGGCCCGGGGATGTAGCCGATGTGCGCGCTGCCCCGAAACGGGAGCAGGTGGTGCTCGCAGAGGCTCATCAGGTCGATGTCCCGAACGAGCACCAACTCCTCGTGGTTGGCCTCGAAGGTGGTGCTGAGCACCTGCGCCGGGTCGACCCGCAGGCCGGCGAAGAGTTCGGCGTACGCGCGGGCGACCCGGGCCGGGGTCTTCACGAGTCCGTCGCGGTCGGGGTTCTCCCCGACGGCGATCAGGATCTCGCGTACGGCCTTCTCGATGCGGGCCAGGTCGACTGCCTCCTCGACCGGGCGACCGGTCAACTTGCCGTTGACCAGCCGCGCGGCGAGGTAGTCCAGATTATCGGTGTCGGGCTCGGTCGACGAGGCATCCCCGGGTGCCTCGGGACCGGCCGCTGGATCGGTGCTCAGTGCGTACCGTCCGAGTTGTTGCCGCCCGGCAGGCCGCCGCCGACGGATGCGCCGTCGGCCTGGGCCTGCGCCTTGAGCGCTTCCTTCTCGGTCGGCGTGAGGACCGGGGGCTCGGTGGAGGGTTGGCGCTTGCCGAAGCCGTTGTACGGGGCCATCGGCGGGCGCTTCACCACCCGGGCGCAGATCCGGGCCATGTCGGCGGTGGAGAGGGTCTCCTTCTCGATCAGCTCCAGGACGATGTTGTCCAGGACGTCCCGGTACTCCACCAGGATCTCCCAGGCCTCGTCGTGGGCCAGCTCGATCAGTGCCCGCATCTCGCTGTCGATCTCGGCGGCCACCGTGTCGGAGTAGTCCCGCTCGTGGCCCATGTTGCGGCCGAGGAACGGCTCGTCACCACTGGTGCCGTACTTGATCGCACCGAGCTTGGAACTCATGCCGTACTGGGTGATCATCGCGCGGGCCAACCCGGTGGCCTTCTCGATGTCGTTGCCGGCACCGGTGGTGGGCTCGTGGAAGACCAGTTCCTCGGCGGCCCGGCCGCCCAGCGCGTACGCCAGGGTGTCGACCATCTCGGCGCGGGTCTGGGTGTACTTGTCCTCCGTCGGCAGGACCAGGGTGTGGCCCAGCGAGCGGCCACGCGACAGGATCGTCACCTTGTGCACCGGTGCGGCGTGCGGCAGCGCCCAGGCGACCAGCGCATGCCCACCCTCGTGGTACGCGGTGATCTTCTTCTCCTGGTCGCTCATCACCCGGGTCCGACGCTGCGGGCCGGCGATCACCCGGTCGATCGACTCCTCCAGGGAGTCGTTGGTGATCGCCCGCTGGTCCTTGCGGGCGGTGAGCAGCGCGGCCTCGTTGATCACGTTGGCCAGGTCGGCACCGCTGAAGCCCGGGGTGCGCCGGGCCACCGAGTCGAGGTCGACGTCGGGGGTGAACGGCTTGCCCTTGGCGTGCACCCGCAGGATGGCCTTGCGGCCCTCCATGTCGGGGGCGTCCACCGGGATCTGCCGGTCGAAGCGGCCCGGGCGCAGCAGCGCCGGGTCGAGGATGTCGGGCCGGTTGGTGGCGGCGATCAGGATGACCCCGCCCTTGGTGTCGAAGCCGTCCATCTCGACGAGGAGCTGGTTGAGCGTCTGCTCGCGCTCGTCGTGGCCGCCGCCCATGCCGGCGCCGCGGTGGCGGCCGACGGCGTCGATCTCGTCGACGAAGACGATCGCCGGGGCGTTCGACTTGGCCTGCTCGAACAGGTCGCGGACCCGGCTCGCGCCGACACCCACGAACATCTCGACGAAGTCGGAGCCGGAGATGGAGTAGAACGGCACCCCGGCCTCGCCGGCGACGGCGCGGGCGAGCAGCGTCTTGCCGGTACCGGGCGGGCCGAAGAGCAGCACGCCCTTCGGGATCTTGGCACCCAGGGCCTGATACTTCGCCGGGTTCTGCAGGAAATCCTTGATCTCGTGCAGCTCCTCGACGGCCTCCTCGGCGCCCGCGACGTCCGCGAAGGTCGTCTTCGGGGTGTCCTTGGTGATCATCTTCGCCTTGGACTTGCCGAAGTTGAGCACCCGGGAGCCGCCGCCCTGCATCTGCGACATGAAGAACAGCAGCAGGAGCACGAGCAGCGCGATGGGGAGCAGGTTGACCAGCAGGCTCACCCAGACGCTGTCGGACGACACCTTGGTGTCGGCCGGGCCGGTGATCCGGTTCGCCGCCTTGGCCGCGAGGACCTCGTTCCAGACCTCATCACCGACCTCGTACGGGAACTGGGCCTCGATCCGATCGGTCGTGGTGTCGCCGAACTTGGTCTTGCTCTGCAGATCCAGCTGGAGCGTCTGCTCCTTGTCCTGGAAGACCGCCTTCTTGATCTTGGCGGTGTGCAGTTGGTCGAGCGCAACGGAAGTGTCCACGCGGTGGTAGCTGGGACCAGCGGTGAACAGCTGACTGAGCACAACGGCGCCGAGGATGACCAGGATGATCCAGACCACCGGTCGGCGGAAGAAACGCGTACGTTCCATACTGTTGTCGAGCGCCGAGACGCCCGCATCCTCCTGATCGACGTCCTGACCGTCTGAATGGCTTGTCGCCGCCGCGGCGGCGGCCGGAGCCGCCGTGCGGGCCGGCCTCGACCCCGGGACGCGTCACTGCCGCGTCACGGTCACTCGACGGTACACCGTGTGCGCGACATGTGGCCTTGCGAGGCCAGCAGTTACGCGCAAGGCGAACCAGGTTTCCGCCGGCATGGCGCGAGCCCCGCACCCGGCCACCCGACCGCCCGGTCACGCGGGTCGAGGGGTCGGGCGTGGAGGATGCCTCCACGCCACCGGCCCCTACCGTAGTCCGACTAGCTGAGAGTGCGCTGAACGTCCGCTTGACGGACACCGATGGAGCACCGGACCCGGGAGGCAAGGCCATGGGCACGGCCTCCCGGCCCGTCAGGCGCGGGCGTAGACCTCGGGCTTGAGCACGCCGACGTAGGGCAGCTCGCGGTAGCGCTCGCCGAAGTCGAGGCCGTAGCCGACGACGAACTCGGTCGGGATGTCGAAACCGACATACTTCACCGGCACCGGGACCTTGACCGCCTCCGGCTTGCGGAACAGGGCGACGACCTCGACGCTGGCCGCCGACCGCGACTCCAGGTAGCGCAGCAGCCAGGACAGCGTGAGGCCGGAGTCGACGATGTCCTCCACCACGACCACGTGCCGGCCGGCGATGTCCCGGTCCAGGTCCTTGAGTATCCGCACCACGCCGGAGGAGGTGGTGCCCTGGCCGTACGAGGAGATGGCCATGAAGTCCAGCTCGGCGGGGGGACCCTGCCGGCCGAGCGCCCGGGCGAAGTCGGCCATGAACATGACGGCGCCCTTGAGCACGCACACGAGCAGCAGGCCGTCGTCGACGTGGGCGTAGTCCGCCGACACCTGCTTGGCCAACTCCGCGGTCTTCTCGCGGATCTGCGCCTCGGAGATGATCACGTGGTCGATGTCGGCGTCGTACCAGGAGCCGTCAGCCATGGCTCCTAGCCTGCCGTACGCGGGATGCTCCCCGTCGGCGGGGCCGCCCCTTTCGGCGCGGCCCCACCCGGAATCTCTCTCGCACACTGGGATCAATCGGGTCAGCTGGTGCGGGATCTCCACCTGCGGCCGTCTTCGGTGGGCTTCCAGTCCGCCGAGTCCCGGGTGTCGGCGGTGACGCCGACCGCCGAGGCGGCGGCCAGAGCGAGCAGGAAGATCAGGAACAACAGGGATTCCATGGCGGCGCTCGCTTTCGCGGGGATATGGGATGCTTTCGCCGCCGGTGCGCACCGGACTTGCCCCAAGTCTGCGCCGACCACCGCCCGCCGGACAGTGGCAGGAACGCCACAGGGCCTCGATTTTCTGCCACCCGTGCGGTTACCCTCGTCACATGCTCCGTTCAGTCGCCGTCGTCATGACCGACCGGGTGGCCCCGTTCGAGCTGGGCGTGTTCGCCGAGGTGTTCGGCACCGACCGCACCGACGACGGGTTCCCCGGCTACCGGTTCCACGTCTGCACGGCCGACGGCGCGCCGGTGCGCACCGCCTCCGGCTTCCTCCTCACCCCGCACACCGACCTCGCGCCGGTCGAGGACGCCGACCTCGTGGCTGTCCCCGGGCACAGCGACGGCGCGGTCGTGCCGCCCGCGGTGCTGGCGGCTCTGCGCCGGGCCCACGCGCGCGGCGCATACGTGCTCAGCGTCTGTTCCGGGGCGTTCGTGCTCGGCGAGGCCGGGCTGCTCGACGACCGGGAGTGCACCACCCACTGGCGGTACGTCGACGAGTTGCAGCGCCGTCACCCCCGGGCCCGCGTCCGCTGCAACTCGCTCTACGTGGCCGACGGCCGCCTGCTCACCGGCGCCGGCACGGCCGCCGGCATCGACGCCTGCCTGCACCTGGTACGCCAGGAGCACGGCTCGGCCACCGCCACCCGGCTCGCCCGCCGCATGGTCGTTCCGCCTCACCGCGACGGCGGACAGTCGCAGTACATCGAGGCACCCATCCCGAAGGCGCCCGAGGCACCCACCCTGGAACCGGTCCTGGAGTGGCTGATGGGCCACCTGGACCGGCCCATCACCGTCGACGAGCTCGCCGTCCGGGCCGGGATGACGCCGCGCACCTTCGCCCGCCGGTTCCGCGCCGAGACCGGCACCACCCCGCACGACTGGCTGACCAACCAGCGGGTGCTGCTGGCCCGGCGGCTGTTGGAGGAAACCGGGCTGAGCGTGGAGAGCGTGGCCGCCCGGTCAGGATTCGGCGACGCCGCAGCGCTGCGGCACCACTTCGCCCGGCGGCTCGCCACCACCCCGCACGCCTACCGCACCACTTTCCGCGACCGCGCCACCATTCCCTGATCCACTCGGTGCCGGCGGCCTGGGGGCCTCCGGACCCCGGCGACCCGGCATCCGCCGACCTGGCGTCGATCACGGCTCACGAGGTATGGCGGACCCGCCCGAAGCGGTCAGCCGGCCGGCGCGGCGGACCACCCGCAGGCCGCCGGGCAGGTGGACCTCGCCCTGGCCGTGCCAGTCGGTGACCAGGGTGTCGAGCGCCGCCACGTGACGATGGGACAGTGCGGCGGGCGGCGCGCCTAGCTCCCGGGCCCAGGCGTGCAGCACCCGCGTCCGCACGGCCGGGGCGAGCCCGGCCAGCGCCGTCACCGCCAGCCCGCCGTCCGGGGCCCGCACGCCGGCCAGCGCCGACCCACCCGCGCCGGCGGGGGCCGACACCGGGACGCCCCCGCTCGGCGCGTCACCAGGCTCCGCCGCCGGAGCGGACCGGGCGTCGGACAGGGCGGCGGCGGAGAGGGCGTCGAGGGCGGCCGTGTCGGCGGCCACCAGGCGGGCGGTCCGCGCCAGGTTGTCCACCACCCCGGGGCCGAGGGCGCGGACCAGCGCGGGCAGCGCGTCAGCCCGGACCCGGGCCCGGGCGTACGACGCGTCGGCGTTGTGCGGGTCCTCCCACGGCGTGAGGCCGAGCGCGGCGCACGCCTTGCGGGTCTCCTCGCGGCTCACGTCGAGCAGGGGCCGCAGCAGCGGCACCCCGCACAGGTCCCGCCGGGGCGGCATCCCGGCCAGCCCGCGTGGGCCGGCACCCCGGGCCAGCGCGAGCAGCACCGTCTCGGCCTGGTCGTCGCGGGTGTGCCCGGTGAGCAGCGCCGCCGCACCGTGCCGCCGGGCCGCCTCGGCCAGCGCCTGGTAGCGCGCCTCGCGGGCCGCCGCCTCGGGTCCGCCGGGGCGGCCGGACACGTCGACGCGTACCGTCTCGGCCGGCGCGAACCCGGCCCCGGCGGCCCAGGCGGCGACGTCGGCGGCCCGTCGGTCGGAGCCGGCCTGAAGGGCGTGGTCGACGGTGACGAGGCCGACCGGGCGCCCCAGCCGGGGCGCGACGAACACGGCGGCGGCGGCCAGGGCCAGCGAGTCAGCCCCGCCCGAGCAGGCGACCAGCACCGGCCCGGCCCCGGCCAGCCCGGCCAGCGCGCGGCGGACCGCGAGCCGGACGGCGGCGACCGGCGGGGCGAGCGCGGGCATCGGCGTACGGTCAGCCGGCCGTCGGGGTGGTGGCGGCCGGCCCGTGCACCCGGGCGACCCAGGCGTCGGGGTCGCCCAGCTCGTCGAGCCGGGGCAGGGTCAGCGGGGAGCCGAAGATCTTGTTGAAGCCGTCCATGCCAACGCGCTCGACGACGCCGTGGACGAACTTGCGGCCCTCGGCGTACTGGCGCATCTTGACCTCGACGCCGAGCAGCCGGCGGGTCACCTTCTCCAGCGGGTTCCCCGTCTCCCGACGCCGGTTGAACGCGGCGCGGATCGATTCGACGCTGGGGATGACCTGGGGGCCGACGCCGTCCATGACGAACTCGGCGTGCCCCTCCAGCAGGGTCATCAGCGCAGTGAGCCGGTCGAGCACGGCCCGCTGGGCGGGGGTCTGCACGATGTCCAGCACGCTGGCCCGGCTCTCCGGGTCCTTCACCGCGTCGGCGAGGGTGGCCACCCCACGGCGCAGCCGCTCCAGCAGGTGCTCGCCGCCCTGCGAGGCGTCGACGAACGCCTGCACCTCGCCGAGGAAGTACGCCCGCATCCACGGCACGGCCGTGAACTGGGTACGGTGGGTGACCTCGTGCAGGCAGACCCAGAGCCGGAAGTCGCGCGGGTCGGCGCCCAGCTTCCGCTCCACCTCGACGATGTTCGGCGCGACGAGCAGCAGCTGGCCGGGGTCGCCGGAGAAGACCTCGTACTGGCCGAGGACCCGGCCGGAGAGGTACGCCAGCACGGTCCCCGCCTGCACCCCGGTTAGCCGGGAGCCGACCGCCTCCGTGATCGGGCCCGGCCGTTTGTCGCCGGAGAGCCGGCTGATCAGCGGGGTGATCACCTCCCGCAGCCCGGAGATGTTGATGGCCGCCCAGTCCCGCCGGTCCACCACCCGCACGGGCGGGTGGACGACCTGGGACCGCAGCCCCGTGTAGTCGGCCACGTGCCCGGCCGCCTCGTCCGTCAGCCGCCGCAACTCGGAGACCACCTCGGTGGCCTCGGCGTACGACACCCGGGGCCCCGACTTGCCCAACGCCCCCGCCGTCGCGGCGGCCAGATCCCAGTCCACGAACTGCGCCATGGACCCACCGTACCCGCGCCGGAACACCCTACCTTTCAGCGATCGAAGGACAGACCACCTCGAACCGGTCAGCGGCAGCCGCAGCGGGCCAGGGCGGCCGTGACGCGGTCGAGGGCGCGGCGGGTGTCGTCGAGGCTGCCCGCCGGGGCCCGGTCGGCGAGCACGGCGAAGGTGAGCAGCCGCCCGTCGGCGGTGGTGACCAGCCCGGCGATGGCGTGCACTCCGGTCAGCGTCCCGGTCTTGGCCCGGACCACGCCGGCCCCGGCCGTCGTGCCGTCCGACCGGTACCGCCCGTCCAGGGTGCCCGACCAGCCGGCCACCGGGAGGCCGCCGAAGATGATGCCGAGCTCCGGGTGGGTGCCGTCACCGGCGAGGGCGATCAGGTCGGTCAGCAGGGACGGACTGATCCGGTTCCGCCGGGACAGCCCGCTGGCGTCGGAGAGGGTGATCTCGTCGGCGGGCAGGCCCAGCTCGCCGAGGACGATGTCCATCGCCGCCGCCCCGCCGGTGAAGGAGGCCGGCCGGTTCCGGGCCAGCGCCACCTGCCGGGCGAGCGCCTCGGCGATCACGTTGTCACTGTCGGTGATCATCATGTCGACCAGCCGGATCATCGGCGGCGACTCGACCTTGCCCAGTTCGGTGCCCGGGGCCGGCGCCCCGCCGGTCGAGGCCCCGCCGCCGGTCGGCGCGGTGCCCCGCTTGACCTCGCCGGCCGCGCCGGAGAGCCCGAGCAGCCGGGCGAAGGCGCGGCCGGCGGCGAGGTCCGGCTGGGGGCTGCGCTCCGCCCAGCCGTGGCTCGCGTCGAAGTTCTTCTTCGCCACCACCGGGTTCACCCGCGCACCGTCGGTCATCAACGCGCTGATCGCCGCGCCGAACCCGCCGGTGGGGATGTCCGAGTCCCAGCCGGGCCCGTACACCGGGCCGGGAAACAGCGTGGAGTCGACGGTGACCCGGGTCGGCGCGGTGTTGCCGAGCGCCTTTCTGACCTGCTCGGCCAAGGCGTCGAGGCGGGCCGCGCCGGGGTAGAAGCCGTCGCCGTCGACCGCGAGGGTGGGGTCGCCGCCGCCGACGAGCACCACCTCGCCGGGGGCCGCGCCGGCCACCGCCCGGGTCGGGATGCGGTGGTCGGGGCTGCGGGCCTCCAGCACGGTCACGGCGGTCGCCAGCTTGGTCACCGATGCGGGCACGGTGCCGTCGTCGCCGCCCCGCGAGTAGAGCGATCGGCCGGTCGTCACGTCGGCCACCGAGACGTTCACCCGGCTGCCCAGTTCGGTGGCGCCCAGCAGCGGGCCGATCGCGGCCTCCACCCCGTCGGCGGTGGGCTCCGGTGCGTTGGCGTCCGGGCCGGCGAGGACCGGGGCCGGGTCCGGCTCGGCGGTTGCGGTGTTCGCCCGCGGGGTGGCCCCGCCGTCGCCGAGCCAGCCGGCGACCGGACCGGGCCGGACCACCACCAGGCCGGCTCCGACCAGGGCGAGCAGCAGCACTACGGCGAGCACGGCCAGCGGGCGGCGTCGGCGGCGGGCGGGCGACGGGTCGTACCCCGGCGGGGGACCGACGGGCGGGTCACCGGGACCGCCGGTCGCGGACGGGACCGGCACGGCGGCCGGCTCCGGGGCCACGGGCGCGGGCTGGTCGGCCACGCCCGCCGCGACGGAAGCGGCGGAGGCCGCGACGAGGTCCGGGGAGCCGCCGGCGGCCGAGGGCCGCCACGCCGGCGGCGGGGGACGCTCGCCCGGCCCGACGATCGGGGCCGTGGCCTCCGGGTCGAAGTCGTCCGGAGCCGGCTCCTGAGCGCGCGGAACGTGTGCCTCGGGCACCGGCACCCGCCCGGTCGCGTTCCCGGACCCCGGGTGCGGGTTCTTCCGCCCGTCAACCCCCTGTGGGCGGTAGTGTGAATCTTCCCTCCCCACGACCCCCTCCTCCCCGTGCGGAAAACAGCTTGGGTGACACTACTTCGGTCCGAAGACTATGCGGCGGCCGGAGCGGGCGGGTGGGCATTCACCTGCCCGGGAGCGGTGCCACTGGTTCCGTCAGCCAGCGTGGGCAAACGAGGGAGCGTGGGAGATGGATTTCGACGTCACGGTTGAGATCCCCAAGGGTCACCGCAACAAGTACGAGGTGGACCACGCGACCGGCCGGATCAGGTTGGACCGCACCCTCTTCACGTCCACGCAGTACCCGGCGGACTACGGGTTCATCGAGGGCACCCTGGGCGAGGACGGCGACCCGCTGGACGCGCTGGTGCTGGTCCCCGAGCCGACCTTCCCGGGCTGCCTGATCCGCTGCCGCACCATCGGCATGTTCCGGATGACCGACGAGAAGGGCGGCGACGACAAGGTCCTCTGCGTGCCCTACGAGGACCCGCGCCAGGAGCACCTGCGCGACATCCACCACCTCGGCGAGTTCGACCGGCTGGAGATCCAGCACTTCTTCGAGGTTTACAAGGACCTGGAGCCCGGCAAGTCGGTCGAGGGCGCGACCTGGGTCGGCCGCGTCGAGGCGGAGGCCGAGATCCGCGCGTCGTACCGGCGGGCCAAGGAGGCCGAGGAGCGCGGCGAGACCATCCACTGACCCACCCCGCGTCGACGGGCCCGGTGGCCGCTCAGCCGAGCAGCCCTCGGGCCCGTTCGTACAGGTCGAGCACCGCGCAGGCCACCGGCACCACGGAGACCACCAGCGCCGTGTCGACCAGGTCGGCCGCCCGGCCCAGGTACGGGGAGGCGGGCCGCCGGGCGTATGTGGTCCCGGCCGCCACGGCGAGCAGGGCGACGGCCAGCCCGCCGACGGCCAGCACCAGCCGCCCCGCCGACCCCGAGCCCACGGCCAGCACCCCACCGAGCAGGGCGGCCCCGGCCAGTCCGGCGACGACCGGGGGCATCCGGTGGCGAACCGCCACGAACAGCCGCGAGCGCAGCAGCAGCACGGCGGAGACCACGGCGACCAGCAGCCGCCCGGCCACCCCGCCCGCCGTCGTGAGCACCACGGCCGCCCCGGCCACCAGCACGGCATGCCCGAGCAGCATCCCGGTGAGCATCTCCTCGGTGCGGGCCACCGCCGCGTGCACCCGGGCCCGGTCCGGCAGGTCCCGAACGGCGTCCGCGCCGGGGCCGCTGTCGCCGGGCAGGGTGATCGGCGGCAGCGGCATCTTGCCCAGCCGGATGGCCAGCAGCGGCAGTGCCCCGAGCGCGAAGACCAGGACGCAGACCAGCACGGCGGCGGCACCCCCTGCGGGCAGCGCCAGCCCGCCGAGGCCGGCGAGCGCGCCGGCCACGCCGACGGTCGCGCCGGCCACGAAGACCCGCACCCCGCTGGCCACCCCGAGCAGGCCCAGCACCGCCACCAGCAGCAGCGCCACCGCGCCGGCCAGCAGCTCGGGGGCACCGAGCCAGGGCAACGGCGCGACCGGGCCGATCGCGTCGCCGGAGCTGACCGCGAGGGCGCCGGCCGCGAACGCGTACGGCAGGGCGTAGCCGCCCAGGGTCGCGCCGGTGGCCCCGTCCCCGTACGCGCGGGAGGCGACCGCGCCGGCGAGGGTGAGCAGCAGCGCCACCGCGCCCGCGACGGGCCAGCCGCCCCCGGGCCCGGCGGCGAGCACGGCGAGCAGCCCCACGCCGAGTGGTACGGCCGCGCCGGCCAGGGCTGCGGATCGGGTGGCGGCCGGCGACCAGGCGGCACCCCGGCGGCGGGCCCCGTCGACGATCGCCTCGACCACGTCGTCGTACTCCAGCTCGGGCCACTGCGCGCGGGCCGGCACCAGGTGCAGCACCTCGCCGTCGCGGACCCCCTGGGGAAGCAGGGCCTGCGCGGTGAGCAGCACCGCGCCGTCGGTGCGGCGCAGCACCCAACCGCCGTGCCGTTCGCCGTCGTCGGCCAGCCCCTCGCCGGCGTGCCGGAGCACCTCGGGCAGCAGCTCGGCCAAGGGGACCTGCTCCGGCAGCGCGACGTCGACCCGACGCTGGGGGGCGCTGATCGTGACACGGGCCAGCCCGGTTGTCATCGACGCATCTCCATATCGAGGAAGGATGGTGGCTGCGCGGACGACAGGACTCTACCTACCATGAGCCAGGCTCGGGTTACCGAGCGCTGTGGGGAGGTCGAGTGTCCACCGTCGTCATCAAGCGACCACCCCGGCGACCCGCGCCGGAGATCCCGGTCGGCGAGCTGCCCGTCGAGGCCCCGCCGGAGATCCCCGCCGTCACCGGCAGCCGCTGGCAGCAGGCGCTGATGGTGCTGCCCATGCTGGGCGGGACGGTCGCGATGGCGATGATGTTCGGCCGGGGCGGCGGGGCGTACTCGTACGTGGTCGGCGGGATGTTCGGGCTCTCCTCGCTGGCCATGCTGGTCACCTCGTGGGGCAGCGCCTCCGGCACCCCGAAGAAGTCGGAGATGATGGCCGCCCGCCGGGAGTACCTGCGGCACCTGGGCGCGCTGCGCCGCCGGGTCCGGCAGACCGCCGGGCGGCAGCGGGCCGGGCTGCACTACCGCCACCCGGACCCGGACCGGCTCTGGTCGACCGTCGACAGCCACCGGGTCTGGGAGCGCCGGCCCGGCGACCCCGACTTCGCGGTGGTCCGGGTGGGCGTCGGCCCGCAGACCCTGGCCACCCCGCTGGTCCCGCCGGTCACCCGCCCTCTGGAGGAGCTGGAGCCGATGACCGCCGGAGCGCTGCGGCGGTTCCTCGACGCGTACGCGGTGGTGCCCGACCTGCCGGTGGCCCTGTCGCTGCGCAGCTTCGTCCGGGTCTTCGTCCGGGGCGAGGCACCCCGCGACGGCGCGGAGGCGGGCGTCCGGCCCGGCACCGGATCGCCCGACGCGCAGGCGCTGGGCCGGGCGTTGCTCATCCAGCTCGCGGTCTTCCACGCCCCGGACGAGCTGATGGTCGCCGTCTGCGCCGGCCCGGAACGGCGGGCGCTGTGGGAGTGGGTGAAGTGGCTGCCCCACGCCCACCACCCCACCCGCACCGACGCCGTCGGCCCCGTCCGCCTGGTCACCAGCTCCGCCGTCGAGCTGGAACGGCTCCTCGACGAGGTGCTGGCCAGCCGGTCCCGGTTCAGCCCGACCGGCCCGGCCACCGACGGGCCACACGTCGTGGTGGTGCTCGACGGCGGCGACCTCACCGGCGCCACCGACCTCGTCGGCGACGGCGGCATCGACGCGGTCACCGTGGTCGACCTGGACACCCCGCCGCCCCGGCTGCTGGACCGGTACGCCCTCCTGCTCGACCTGCGTGGCGGCCGGCTGCACTCGCACTCCGTCGAGGGGCACGCTGAGGTGGGCATCGCCGACCGGCTGGCGCTGGCCGACGCCGAGGCGGTCGCCCGCCGGCTCGCCCCGCTGCGGCTCGCCACCGCCGTACGCGGGCCGGACGCCCCGGTCAACGCCGAGCTGGGCCTGCCCGAACTGCTCGGCATCGGCGACCCGGAGAGCTTCACCGCCGAGCAGGGCTGGGCACCCCGGTCGGCGCGGGACCGGTTGCGGGTGCCGATCGGGGTGGGCGCCGACGGCGGCGCGATAGAGCTGGACCTCAAGGAGTCCGCGCAGGACGGGATGGGCCCGCACGGGCTGCTGATCGGGGCCACCGGCTCCGGCAAGTCCGAGCTGCTGCGCACCCTGGTCCTCGGGCTGGCCGCCACACACAGCTCCGAGCAGCTCAATTTCGTCCTGGTCGACTTCAAGGGCGGGGCCACCTTCGCGTCCTTCGACCGGCTCCCGCACACCGCCGCCGTGATCACCAACCTGGCCGACGCGCTGCCGCTGGTCGACCGGATGGTCGACGCGATCAACGGGGAGCTGATGCGTCGCCAGGAGCTGCTGCGCCGGGCCGGCAACTACGCCAGCCTGCGCGACTACGAACGGGCCCGGTCGGCCGGCGCGCCGCTGGCCCCGCTGCCGTCGCTGCTGCTGATCTGCGACGAGTTCTCCGAGCTGCTGTCGGCCAAGCCGGAATTCATCGACCTGTTCGTGCAGATCGGCCGGCTGGGCCGGTCGCTGGGGGTGCATCTGCTGCTGGCCAGCCAGCGGCTGGAGGAGGGACGGCTGCGCGGGCTGGACACCCACCTGTCGTACCGGATCGGGTTGCGGACCTTCTCGGCCCTGGAGTCCCGGACGGTGCTCGGGGTTCCGGACGCGCACGAGCTGCCCCGCTCTCCGGGGCACGGGTACCTGCGCTTCGGCACCGAGCCGCTGATGCGTTTCAAGGCCGCGTACGTCTCGGGGGCGCTGCGACGCCGGAGCGGCGCGGCGGCCTCCGGCGGGGCCGGCGCGCCCCGCCTGCTGGCCTTCTCCACCTACGTGGCACCGGTGCCGGAGCCGCCAACCCTGGCCCTGACGGCGGCCGCCGAGGACGAGGCCGGCCGGGAAAGCCTGCTCGACGTGCTGGTGGGGCGGCTGGCGGGGCAGGGTCCGCCCGCACACCAGGTGTGGCTGCCGCCGCTGGATACCGCACCCACCCTCGACGAGTTGCTCGGCCCGGTCGGCATCGACCCGACGCGCGGGCTGACCTTCGCCAACCCGGAGCTGCACGGCGCGCTCCAGGTGCCGGTGGCCGTGATCGACAAGCCGTTCGAGCAGCGGCGGGACCTGCTCTGGCTCACCCTCGGCGGGTCGGCCGGGCACGTCGGCGTGGTCGGCGGCCCGCAGAGCGGCAAGTCGGGCCTGCTGCGCACCCTGGTATGCGCGCTGGCGTTGACCCACACCCCGGTGGAGGCGCAGGTCTACTGCCTGGACTTCGGCGGTGGTGGGCTGGCCGCGCTGCGCGACCTGCCGCACGTGGGCGGGGTGTCCGGCCGGACCGACCCGACCGCCGTGCGGCGCACCGTCGGGGAGTTGGTCACCGTGTTGGTCGACCGGGAGCGCCGCTTCGCCGAGCTGGGGGTGGAGTCGATGGCCGCGTACCGGCAGCGGCGGGCCGCGCTCGCTGCCGCCGGGCAGCCCGGCACCGACCCGTTCGGCGACGTGTTCCTGGTGGTGGACGGCTGGGGCACCCTGCGTAACGAGTACGACGACCTGGAGCCGCTGGTCACCGAGCTGGCCACCCGGGGCCTGTCGTACGGGGTGCACGTGGTGGCCGCCGCGATCCGCTGGACGGACTTCCGTCCGGCGATCCGGGATCTGTTCGGCTCCCGCCTGGAGCTGCGCCTCGGTGACCCGTCGGACTCGCTGCTGGTCCGGCGCGCGGCGGCGGCGGCCGTGCCGGACAAGCAGCCGGGCCGGGGCATGACCGGCGAGAGCCTGCACTTCCTCACCGCCCTGCCTTGGCTGGCCGGCCCGGACGGCGACACGGCCACCCTGGTCAAGGCGGTCGCCGGGGCGTGGGACGGTCCGGTGGCGCCCCCGGTCCGGCTGCTGCCGCCCGTGCTGCCGTACGCGGAGCTGGACCTGACCGCGACGGCCGGGCTGGCGCTGCCGGTCGGGATCGCCGAGGCGGACCTGCGCCCGGTGGTGCTCGACTTCGCCACCGAGCCGCACCTGCTGGTGTTCGGCGACGCCGAGTGCGGCAAGTCGTCGTTCCTGCGGGCCCTCGCGGCCACCATCGTCAGCCGGTTCACCCCGGAGCAGGCGCGGGTGATCCTGGTCGACTACCGGCGCAGCCTGATCGGCGCGATCGAGACCGAGCACCGGATCGGCTACGGCACGGCCGCCGCCCGCACCACCGAGCTGGTCGAGTCCGCCGCCGGGTACATGCAGCTCCGGCTGCCCGGCCCGGACGTCACCCCGGCGCAGCTACGTCAGCGGTCGTGGTGGTCGGGGCCGGAGCTGTTCGTGCTGGTGGACGACTACGACCTGGTGGCCAGCGGGCCGGTCAATCCGCTGCGGGCCCTGGAGGAGCACCTCCCCCAGGCCCGGGATATCGGCCTGCACCTGGTACTCGCCCGCCGGGCCGGCGGCGCCGGGCGGGGCTACGACCAGTTCCTCCAGCGGCTGAAGGAGCTCTCCACCCCCGGGCTGGTGATGGCCGGCAGCCCCGACGAGGGGCCGCTGGTCGGCCAGGTCCGGCCCGGTCCGCTCCCGCCGGGACGGGCCCGGCTGGTGACCCGGCGCGAGGGCGTACGCCTGGTCCAGTTGGCCCACCTTGCCCCGCAGTAGGGGGTCCACACGCCGGCGACCCGGTGATCTGCCCCCCGGAATGCCGCGTGACGGGGGTGGAAACCGGTAATCTCCGAGCAGCATGTGTCCGCCGCGATGAATGGCTGGAAATGTGACTGGGGTTCGGCACGGCAGACCCGCGACCGCGCGACGGTTCACCGGCCGCGTGTTGGTCGGCACGGCCACGCTCGCGGTGTCGCTCATCGGTCCGGTTCCGCCGTCGGCCCTCGCCGCGCCGGCCCGCCCCACCGGGTTCGTCCCGCTCACCGCCCCGGCGACGGCCAGCGCGCTCTCGCGGGTGTCTCCGGTCGACGCGCCGGCCCGAGCCGACCAGGTCCGCGACGAGCAGTGGCAGCTCGACGAGCTGCGGGCGTCGACCGCGTGGCGCACCTCGACGGGGCGCGGGGTAGTCGTCGCGGTGATCGACTCCGGGGTGGACGGTTCCCACCCGGACCTGGCCGGCCAGGTGCTGCCCGGCATCGATCTGGTCGACGGCGCCGCGGGCGAGGGGCCGGACCCGGTCGGGCACGGCACGACGGTGGCGGGCCTGATCGCCGGCCGCGACGACGACCGGCGGGGCGCGGTCGGGCTCGCCCCGGACGCGAAGATCCTCCCGGTGCGGGTCCTCGACGACGAGAACCGGTACGACGACGCGCTCATCGTCGCCAAGGGGGTCCGGTGGGCCGTCGACAACGGCGCCCGGGTGATCAACCTGTCACTCGGTGGCAGCGGTGACAGCCCGGCCCTGGCGGCGGCGCTGGACTACGCGTTCGCCCGCGACGTGGTGGTGGTCGCCTGCACCGGCAACGTCGCCTCGTCCTCCGACACCAAGGTCTGGTACCCGGCGCGGGAGCCGGGCGTGATCGCCGTGGCCGGCCTGGAGCGCACCAGCGACAACCTGTGGTCCGGCTCGATCACCGGCCCTCCGACGATCCTCACCGCCCCGGCGACCGGCCTGGTCGGCGCCCGGCCCGACGGCGGGTACTGGCGGGTGCAGGGCACGAGCTTCGCGTCCCCGCTCGTGGCCGCCGCCGCCGCGCTGATCCGGGCCCGCTGGCCGCAGATGTCCGCCGGCGAGGTGGTCAACCGCCTGATCAGCACCGCCCGGGACATCGGGCCCACCGGCCGCGACGACCGCTTCGGGTACGGCCTGGTCGACCCGGTCGCCGCGCTCACCGCCGACGTGCCGCCGGTGGGGCGCAACCCGCTCGACGACCAGTTCTCCCCCGGCGTCGTGGGCTTCGGCCCGGCACCCGGCTCCACGCAGGAGGCCCCGGTCGCGGGTGCCGGCGCGGACCCGCTCGGTTTCACCGCGCCCCACCAGCAGACCCGCTGGACGGCGCAGCCCGCCGGCGGCCGGGACGACGCCGACCCGAGGCGGCTCTGGGCCGGCGTGGCCCTCGTGGTCGCCCTGGTCACCGCAGCGGCGCTGGTGGTCCGCCGCTTCCGTCAGAGGGCCCGTTGAGCACTCCCCGGCCCGATTCCGTGCTCGGCCGGCCCGATTCCGTGCTCGGCCGGCTGATCCGGTGCCCGGCTGGGTAGGGATGCCGGGCATGAGCACGTCCGGTCAGCGCACCCGCGTCCCCGCGTCGCCGTCGTGGCGGGCCCGCCGGCTCGACCCCGACCATTCGCCGGGGCTGCGGCTCACCCTCGCCGCCACCGCCGCCTTCCTGGTCCTGGTGCCGTTCGCCCTGCTCGCCCTGCTGGTGCTCGGCTCCTGGCCGCCGCTGCACCGCTTGGACGCCTCGGTCGCGCAGGCCCTGCACGGGTACGCCGTCGACCACCCCGGCTGGGTGGGGTTCATGACCGTCTGGACCCACGCACTCGGTCCCGGGCCGCTACGGGTCGCCGCGCTCGCCGTGGTGGTCTGGTTGTTCGCCCGGCGCGCCTCGCGGCTGGCCTGGTGGGCGGCCACCACGATGGCGGTGGGTGGCCTGCTCGGCGCGTTGCTCAAGCTGCTGGTCGGCCGGGACCGGCCCGAACTGCCCGACCCGGTGGGCTGGGCCACCGGCTACTCGTTCCCCTCCGGGCACGCACTGAACGCCGCCCTCGCCGCCGGGGTGCTGCTGGTGGTCTTCCTCCCGTACGCCCGCACCCGCCCTGCCCGGCGGTGGGCGCTCTGGATCGCCGCCGCCGTGCTGACCGGGCTGACCGGAGTGAGCCGGATGGCGCTCGGTGTGCACTACGCCAGTGACGTGGTCGGCGGCTGGGTGCTGGGTGCGGCCACGGTGGCCGCCACGACGGCCGCGTTCCGCACCTGGAGGCCCCCGGGCCCGGCGGGCCGGGACCGGACGCCGACGGCCTGAGAGCCCGGGTCACGGCGGCCGGAGCCGGGTGGGGCCGCCGTCAGGTGCACTCGCCGGTGGCCACCCCGCGGGTCCGCTCGGCTCCGGCCAGGGCCACCGGGCGGGCCTCGGCCGCCGTCACCGCGAAGCCGGTGTTCGGGTCGTCCGCCGCCGCCGCGAAGATCACCCCGAGTACCAGACCGTTCGAGGAGAGCAGCGGGCCGCCCGAGTTACCGCTGCGGACCAACGCCCGGATCGTGTAGATCTCCCGGGTCACGTCGCCGGAGGAGTAGATGTCCGGGCCGGTGATCCGGTCGACGTCCCGGATCCGCGCCGACTGGGCGTTGTACGGCCCGTCGAGCGGGAAGCCCAGCACGATCGCGTCCGCCCCGCTGCCCGCGTTGCCGGCGGCGAACCGCAGGGACGGGCCGGGCAGCCCCGGCACCCGCAGCACGGCCAGGTCCCGGTCGGGGTCGTAGACGACGACCTCGCCGTCGTACCGGTCGCCGTTCAGCTCGACCGCCACCGAGCGGGTGCCGGCCACCACGTGCGCGTTGGTCATCACCCGGTCGTCGGCGTACACGAAGCCGGAACCCTCGATGCGGCGCGCGCAGCTCGGCGCGGAGCCCAGCACCTTGACCACCGAGCGCCGGCCGTCGGCCACCACCTGGGAGCCGGCGAGCGCCGGGTCGGGCGGCTCGACCTGTCGGGCCCGGGTGGGCGCGAGGTCGCCGAAGACGTCCGGGAAGCCGTTGGTGTCGACGGTGTCCCGCAGCGCGGTGGACAACTCCTGCGCCTGGTCGGGCAGGACCCGGTCGACCACGGTGAGCAGCGCGCTGTTGCGCACGGAGGAGGCCAGCCAGGGCAGCGATGACGAACCCAGCGGCACGGCCACCAGCCAGGCGACCAGCATGACCGCGAAGAGCGAGACGAAGGCCCCGCCGACGTCGTCGGCCCGCTTGGCGACATCGCTGGTGATGGTCTGACGCAGGTGGGAACCGAGCCAGCCGGCCAGCGCCTGCCCCACCACGGCCAGCCCGAAGACGGCGACGAGAGAGATCAGCACCCGGGTGCCACTGTCGGTGAACTGGCGGGCCAGCAGCGGCCCGACCTGTAGCCCGATGAGCGCGCCCAGGAAGAACCCGGAGAACGACAGCACCCCGATGACGAAGCCCTGACGGTATCCGCTGATCGCGAACACGAGCATGAGCAGGAGCAGAACGAGATCCACGGCGGACACGCCCCAAGGGTACGGGCACCGGGCACGGCGGGTGCCCGCCGCTCGCGGAACGTGACGGTCAGGTCAGCGGTCCGGCCATCTCGTCTGCCGGGTCGGTGCCGGCGGAGGGGGCCGGCGCGGCGCCGGACGGCGGCAGGTCGACGACCCGGTCGCCCGGCCACGGACGGGCCCACCCGCCCATCTCCAACAGGGCGGCGAGCACCCCGGCGGTGAAGCCCCAGACCAGCATCCCGCGCACCGAGAAGGCCGGGCCGATCCAGCCGCTCGGGTGGCGTACCTGCATCCGGTTCTCCGGGGCGACCAGCTCGGCCACCGGCAGCCGGGCGACGTGCGCGACCTCGGCCGGCTCCCGGGGGTGCACCGGGTGCGGCCGGTGCCACCAGCCGAGCACGGGGGTCACCACGAACTCGCTGACCGGGATCCACAGCCTCGGCAGCTCCGCGAGGACGGTGACGCTGGCCGGGTCGAGGTCCACCTCCTCGTTCGCCTCGCGCAGGGCGGTGGCGGCGGAGTCGGCGTCGGTCGGGTCGGCCGCCCCGCCGGGGAAGGCCGGCTGCCCGGCGTGGTTGCGCAGGGTGGCGGCGCGTTGCAGGACCAGCACGTCCGGCCCCGCCCCGGGCTCCTCACCGAGCAGTACGAGCACGGCGCTCTCCCGCCCGCCGCTGGCCGGGGTGGTGAGCCGGGTGAAGTCCTCGACCCGCGCGGTGCCGAGCCGGGACAGCAGCGGCCCCATCCAGGGTGGTGGAGTGCGGCTCACGGGGTCACCAGCACGCCGAGGTGCTCGCGGACCAGCGCGGCGAGGCGGGCGTCGTCCAGCGCTCCCGAGGTGTCGACGTGCCGGACCCGGCCGTCCGCGCCCACGAGCACGGTCAGTGGGACGGCGTTGCGGTTGAGCGCCCGGCGCAGGCTCTCGCCCTGGTCGAACAGGACCGGGAAGCGAACGCCGAAGTCCTCGCCGATCGACTGGGCGGCGTCCCGGCTGTCCCGGGTGTTCACCCCGATCACCTGGAGCCGGCCGTCCGCGCGCTCGCTGAGCCGCTGGAACGCGGGCAGCTCCTTGCGGCAGGGCGGGCACCAGGACGCCCACAGGTTGACCACGGCCGGCCCGCGGACGTCCCGCAGGGCGACGGGGTCGCCGCCGGTGAAACAGGGCAGGGTCAGCTCGGGCAGCTCCGGCCCACCGGGCCCGACGGGGGCGGGGGCGGCCGAGGCGGGCGGCACCGTCAGGGCCGCGCAGGCGGCGAACGGCGACGGCCTGGTGTTCCTCCGGGGCTCGGCCGGCGTCGGCTCCTCGGCCGGAGCCGTCGTGCAGGCGCCGGCGAGCAAAACGAGCGGCAGGAGCAGGGCGGTGAGGCGGCGCTTCACGGCGCCTCCGCGGCGACCGCCTGCTGCGGCACCAGCTCCGGGTCGACGCCCGCCGCGACGGCCAGGTCCCGAGCCCGGGGGCCCTTGAGCAGCTTCGCGGCCGCTGCCGGCTCGGTCGGCCCGGTCCCGTACGAGGGGCAGAGTTTCGCCAGCGTGCAGGCACCGCAGCCCGGCTTCTTGGCGTGGCACACCCGCCGGCCGTGGAAGATGATCCGGTGCGACAGCATCGTCCAGTCGCGTTTCGGGTACATCGCGCCGATCGCGTGCTCGATCTTCACGGGGTCGGTCTCGGCGGTCAGCCGCCAGCGGTGCACCAGCCGCTGGAAGTGGGTGTCGACGGTGATCCCGGGGACGCCGAAGGCGTTGCCGAGGATGACGTTGGCGGTCTTGCGGCCCATCCCGGGCAGCGTCACCAGGGCGTCCAGCTTCCCGGGGACCTGCCCGTCGTACCGCTCGACGAGGGCCTGACCGAGCCTGATCAGCGAGGTGGTCTTGTTCCGGTAGAAGCCGGTGGGCCGGATCAGCTCCTCCATCTCGGCCCGGTCCGCCCCGGCGTAGTCGGCGGCCGTCGGGTAGCGGCCGAACAGCTTCGGGGTGACCTCGTTGACCTTCTTGTCCGTGCACTGGGCGGACAGGATCGTGGCGACGGCCAGCTCCAGCGGGTTGGCGTGGTCCAGCTCGCAGTGGGCGTCGGGGTGCGTCTGGGTCAGCACCCGGTGGATCTTCCGGGCGCGGCGCGTGCGGCCGAGGTCGGTCTCGGGGGCTCCGGGGGAACTGGTGGTCACGACGGAAAGCCTACGTCGGCCCGGTCACGGCCCGTCGGGCCCGCGCGGCCGGGCCTCGGGCCCGCGCGGCCGGGCCGGCTCACCCCTCGGTGATCCGGCCCTCGTCGTCGAAACGGGCGCCGCTTTTCGGGAAGTCCAGCCGGGTGAGCTGCCGGACCAGGCCGAGGCCCCGATCGTCCGGGTCCATGGTCGGCTTGCCGATCGAGTTCATGTACGTCGAGGTGAAGGACCCGCCGGCGAAGCTGCCGTCGGGCTTCAGCGACACCTTCAGCACGCCGCCCCAGCCGAGCCGGCCGTTGTTGCTCAGCGAGTTGCCGCCACCGGCGAAGTTGCCGAGGCTGTACGCGATGAGCCGGCCCCGGTAGAACTCCATGCCGCGCAGCACGTGCGGGCCGTGGCCGACGATCAGGTCCGCCCCTGCGTCGATCATGGCGTGGGAGAACTTGATCGGGTCGCCCCGGTTCTCGCCGAGGAACATCTCGGTACCTGGGCGCACCCGCGTCTTGTCCGAGCCCTCGCCGCCCATGTGCACCTGCACGACGACGACGTCGGCCATGGTGGTGGCCTTCTTCACCACCTCGCGGGCGGCGTCGATGTCGACCAGGCTGTTGGACCAGACGTACGACGAGAAGCCGGCGACGGCGATCTTGACGCCCTCGGCCTCGACCACGGTGATCTGGTTGGGCGCGCCGGTGTGCGCCAGGTCGTACTTCTCCAGCGCGGCCTGGGTGTTCCGGTAGCCCTTGGGGCCGTAGTCGTAGCCGTGGTTGTTGGCCTGGTTGAGCAGCTCGAATCCGCCGTCGCGCAGGTGCGCCGCGTACTCTGGCGGGGCGCGGAACTGGAAGCACCGGGTCGAGTTGGCACCACACTTGCCGGTGCCGGTGTCGACGGTGAGCGGCTCCTCCAGGTTGCCCATCACCAGGTCGGCCGCGAGCGCCTCCTTGACGGAGTCGAAGAAGCCCTTCCCGCCGCCCGGCGGGAGCCGGTTCGGCGCGTTGCCCATGATGATGTCGCCGGTGGCGGAGAGCGACACGCTTTCGGCTTTGCCCTCGGGGGCTTCCCCGGCAGGGACCGGGGAGGCGGTGCCGGTCGCCCCGCCCTGGGTGCTGGGCGGCCGGGAGGGTGCCTTGCTGGGCTCGGCGCAGCCGGCGACGAGCAGCACGCCGAGGATGAGCGCCGCGCGGCGGCGCGGGCGGGCGGCGCCGGGGCGGTGG
>NZ_SMKJ01000369.1:0-5509 GCF_004348615.1 Micromonospora sp. KC207 | reverse complement strand
GGATACGGCGGCGGCCGGGTCGACCGGCGCAGGGGTGTCCACGGCGCAGGACGCCGTACCCAGCAGGACGGCGACCAGGCCGACGGCTGTGCCGGCACGTCGTCGGCGGGGCGACCGTCCACCCGGGCGGGTCCGGCGGCGTGACGGGCGGCGGAACAATCGCATCCGCGTCTCCCTTCGGTAGCGGGCCGCGCGGGGGCGGGGCGCCACGGCGCTCCGGTGTCCGACGGGCCCGGTGGGCGTGCTACTCGGCCTTGACCAGCCGCAGCGCGAGCTCGGGGCACACCTTGACCGCCTTCATCGCGCCCTCCCGCAGCCAGGTCGGCACGGGAGTGGCGGGGAAGGCAGGGTAGCCGTTGCCGTCCAGCCGGATGAAGTCGGGCACGACGTGGGCGCAGAGCCCGTGGCCGTCGCAGCGGGACCAGTCCAGGGTCAGCCTCTTCGGATCGGGGTCGGGGGCACCGGGCAGGCCCATGACGCCCTTGGTCCGCTTGCCGCACCCCTCGCCCGTGGTGTGCAGCTTCAGGTCCTCGGCGAAGACCTCCATGGCGGACAGGGCGAACCGGGCGGTGCCGTCGGGGTGGCTGCACGCACCGCGTCCCTTCACGTCCCCGGCGGCGGCGCGGACGATCTCGATCGGGGCGCTGCCGGAGACGGCCAGGTCGACCGCGCGGGCCAGGTCGGGCAGGCCCATCTTGCAGGGGCCGCACTGCCCAGCCGACTCGCCGGCCAGGTAGCGGACCACCTGGGCGGCCTCGCCGAGGGGGCAGGTGTCCCGGCCCAGCGGCACGATGATGCCCGCGCCGAGGGTGCCGCCGACGGCGGTGAGGCCCTTGCGGGACACCTCGGCCCGCTGCGCGGCCTCGGCGGTGATCCACTTGCCGTGGTACCCGCCCATCAGGATGCCCGGCCCGTCGGGCACCTCGCACAGTTCGAGGATGTCGCGCAACGGGGTGCCGGCGGCGCACTCCACGACGGCCGGCCGCTTGGCCGCGCCGGTCACCGTGAGCAGCAGGGTGCCGGGTTCGTCGTCGGTGCCCAGGGCCGCGTACTCGTACGGGCCGAGCCGGGCGGCGACGGCGAGTTGGGCGTACGTCTCGGCGTTGGACAGCAGGGTGGGCAGGCCGCTCACGCCGGAGTCGCTGGAACGCTTCTTGGTGCCCGGCGGGATGTGCGGCAGCCCGTTGATGCCGTTGACGAGCGCCCCGCCCTCGCCGGATATGAACCGGTCCGGGACGGTGACGATGCTGGTGGGCACCGGCATCCGGCGTTCCTGGAGCGCCTCGGTCAGCGACGGCCGGCCCACGTCGTCGTCGGCGACCCCGATGACGATCTCGTCGGCGTCCAGCGCGTACGCGACCAGGGCCGCGCCGTCGAGGATCAGGTGCGGGGCCCGGGCGAGCAGCACCTTGTCCTTCCAGCTCGCCGGCTCGCCCTCGGTGGCGTTGACCACGACGATGGCGGAGGCGTCCTGCCGCTCGCAGGACTCCAGCACGGCGCGCAGCTTGCGGGCGAACGGGAAGCCCGCCCCGCCCTTGCCCTTGAGCTGGATGGCCTCGGCGAGCCGGAGCAGGTTGGCCGGCTCCATCGGCCCGATCGGCCCGTGCACCTCCTCGTGGGCCATCAGGTCGAGGCGGCCGAACTCGGCGAAGCCGGCGGTGAGCCGGGGCTCGCCGACGCACGCCACGGGGGGCACCGTCTTACGCATCACTTCGCCTCGCCCCGCAGCCCGGCCCAGTACGCGCCGTCGACCGCGTCGGCGTTGACCCGGTCCCGGTCCCGCTTGCGCCGGCCGGGTCGGCTGTCCCCGGCGGCCCGCAGCGCCCGCCGGGAGGCCAGGTCGACCAGGGTGGGGGTGTTGTCCATGGGCAGGTCCTCGGCGACGTACCGGGCCGGGGGCCGCCAGTAGTCGGGCTCCTCCGGGACATCGTCGTCGATGCTGTGCCGACCGGAGCCGCTGCGCGGGGTCGCGGAGATCGGTTCGGCGGAGACGGGCGTCGAGGTTTCCCAGCGGCGGGGGCTGTCCCACGGCTCCTCGGGCTCGTCGGTGCTGCGGGGCGGCGAGGAGTACCGGGCGACGAGGTCGTCGTCGTCGCGCCGGGAGCGCCGGCCGGGGGACACGGGGGCGACGTCCTCGTCGTACCGGGAGCGCCGGCCGGGGGACACGGGTGCCACGTCCTCCTCGCGGCGGGACCGACGAGGGCTGGAGACGGGGGCGACGTCCTCGTCGCGCCGGGAGCGCCGGCTGCCCGACACCGGGGCCACGTCCTCGTCGTACCGGGAGCGCCGGCCGGGGGACACGGGTGCCACGTCCTCCTCGCGGCGGGACCGACGAGGGCTGGAGACGGGGGCGACGTCCTCGTCGTACCGGGAGCGCCGGCTGCCCGACACCGGGGCCACGTCCTCCTCGGAGCGCGGGCGCCGGGGGCTGGAGACCGGGGCGTCCGCGTCGCGCCGACGCCTGCTCGACCGCTCCGCGGCGGAATCTGCGGCGCGTCGGGTCGGCTCCAGCTCACTTTCGCGGCGCCGGGGCGGGGTCTCCAGTTCCTCGTCGCCGCGCCGGCGGGTGGCCCGTACCGTCTCGCGCAGGGTGCCCGGCTCGGGCACCACCGGCACGGTGAACCGCTCGGGGTCGCGCCGCCGGGCGGTGCCGGTCGGCATCGACCAGGAACCGGTGGTGGCGGCGGTCTCCGCCCAGCCGCCGGTGCCGCGGGCCCGCCCGGGTCGGCTCTCCCGCCTCTCCTCGGCGTCGTCGCGCTTGCGGCTGATGCGGCCGAGCAGCATGGTGGTCGTCTTGCCGTCCTCGGCGGGCCTGCCGGCCATCGCCTTGTTCAGGGCGGCGGCCTGGTGCTGCTCGCGACTGCGCTTGCCGAGGTGCACGGAGAGCCGGGCCATCAGCGCCATCACCACCAGCAGCACGCAGACGAGGTAGCTCAGGGTCACCCAGGACTGCGCCGGCCGGCCCGCGTTCAGGCCGTGGAACAGCGCGAACGGCCAGGCCAGGTACGCCATCGAGTGCAGTGCCCGCCAGAACCACTTGGGGCCGACGCCGACGAACCGGGCCCTGATGATGCCGGTCCACAGCACGGTCAACATGAGGAACGACGCCACCGTGCCGAGCCCGACGTAGAGCCCCCGTCCCCCGATGAACGGTACGAGGGCGTCGGTCGGCCCGGCCCGGCCAATGGCGATCTTCGTGATGACGTGGAACACCAGGCCGGCGACGCCGAGGACGCCGGTGGCCCGGTGCGCCGACTGGAGCAGCACCCGGTGCCGGATGAGCAGCACGAGCCGGTCGGTGGCCAGCAGGCCCATCATCACGGTGAGGCTGAGCGACACCAGGGCGACGACCCCGGCGAAGAACTCAGTGAAGAAGAAGCCGTACGCGTACATAATCGTGCCGGCGCCGGCCAACTCGGCACCGGCCCAGACGACCGCCAGCGCCGACCCGGCCATCAGCGCGATGGACGTCTTGGACCTGGTCCGCACCCCGCGGCTGCTGCTCGTGGTACGGACGGTCGCGGCCTTCTGGTTCTGCTGTGCCCGAGCCATCTGCTCCTCGATCGTGTAGCGGCGGCGCCCCCACCGGCCGACCCTGCTCCCCCATCGAGTACGGAACACCGGGTTCAACGGATCAGCCTGATGGTGAACTTTCCCGAGCTTTTTCCGTGGCACCTTCGAACCGTCCCGCCCTGTGCTGCGTGTAGGCGTCCCGCGCAACGACGCCCGTCCATCCGTTGACACCCACTGCAACACGCTTGTAATCTTTCCGGAAATTTCAACTCGGGCTGCAAGATGCCGGCAAGCCGCAGTTCACCCCGCCCCCGACCCCGTCAGGAGTCCCGATGCATCGACGTCGATGCCGCTCGGCGATCTTCGCCCTGGGCGTGATCGCCGGCCTGCTCGCACCGACCGCCGTGGCGGCACCCCCGGCCGCCGCGGCACCGCCCGGCACGAAGAGGGTCATCGCCAACCTGTTCGAGTGGAACTGGCCCTCGGTGGCCAGCGAGTGCACCAACGTCCTCGGCCCG
The DNA here is from genome assembly GCF_004348615.1 of Micromonospora sp. KC207. NCBI lineage: Bacteria > Bacillati > Actinomycetota > Actinomycetes > Micromonosporales > Micromonosporaceae > Micromonospora > Micromonospora sp. KC207. Next base: position 1,478 of record NZ_SMKJ01000369.1, on the reverse strand, counting down.
AAGGGCTACGGCTACGTGCAGGTCTCCCCGCCCCAGGAGCACGTCCGGGGCAACCAGTGGTGGCTGGCGTACCAGCCGGTCAGCTACCGCGTCGAGTCCCGCAAGGGCACCCGGGCGCAGTTCCAGTCCATGGTGAACACCTGCCACGCCGCCGGCGTGAAGGTCATCGTCGACGCCGTCATCAACCACATGTCCGGCCAGGACGCCGGCGGCACCGGCTGGGCCGGCTCCCCGTACGGCCACTACGACTACCCGGGGATCTACCAGACGCAGGACTTCCACCACTGCGGGCGCAACGGCGGCGACGACATCGTTAACTACAACGACCGGTACGAGGTGCAGAACTGCGAGCTGGTCAACCTGTCCGACCTCGCCACCGAGTCCGACTACGTCCGGTCGAAGATCGCCGGGTACCTCAACGACCTGCTCTCCCTCGGCGTCGACGGGTTCCGGCTCGACGCCAGCAAGCACATGCCGGCCGCCGACATCGCCGCCATCAGGGGCAAGCTGTCCCGCTCGGCGTACCTCGTGCAGGAGGTCATCTACGGCGCGGGCGAGCCGATCCAGCCGATCGAGTACACCGGCAACGGCGACGTGCACGAGTTCCGGTACGGCAAGGACCTGGCCCGGGTGTTCCGCAGCGAGAGGCTCGCGTACCTGAAGAACTTCGGCGAGGGGTGGGGCCACCTGCCCAGCGGCCCGGCGGCGGTCTTCGTGGACAACCACGACACCCAGCGCGACGTCGGCGGGGTGCTCACCTACCGCGACCGCGGCATCTACGCCCTGGCCAATGCCTTCATGCTGGCCTGGCCGTACGGCTCGCCCACGGTCATGTCCAGCTACACCTTCAGCGACCGGGACGCCGGCCCGCCCTCCGACGCCAACAACAAGACCCTGAACACCACCTGCTACTCCGGCTGGGAGTGCGAGCACCGCTGGCGGGTGATCGCCAACATGGTCGGCTTCCACAACGCCACCCAGGGCGCGGGCGTCGCCAACTGGTACGACAACGGCAACAACCACATCGCGTTCAGCCGCGCCGGCAAGGGCTACCTCACGGTCAACGACGAGGACGGGGCCATCACCGGCCGCTCGTACTACGCCGGGCTCCCCGCCGGCCGGTACTGCGACGTGATCCACGGCGACTTCACGGGCGGGACGTGCAGCGGCCCGGTGATCACCGTGGACGCGAACGGCTGGTTTCCCGCGAACGTCCCGGCCCACGACGCGATCGCCATCCACACCGCCGCCAAGCTGAGCTGAGCACGCCCCGGGCGCAAGGAAGGGCCCCTTCTTAACGCTTTCTGTATAGGAGGGGGCCCCTGCAATCACCCCCACCACCCATCACCCGCCATTTACAGTGCATTTGTGCTGTTTGCCCGACTTACCTCACGATGGGCGCTCGGCTGGCTGGCCGCCGCGCTCGGCGTACCCCTGCTGCTCGCGACCGCACTGACCACGGCCGGGGCGCTCACGCC
>NZ_SMKJ01000368.1:0-5526 GCF_004348615.1 Micromonospora sp. KC207 | reverse complement strand
CCCGACGCCGGTCGGGCCCAACGCCGCCCCGGCACCGCCCACGACGCCATCGCCCCGGCAGGCATCACCGTCATCCGAGCAACAGCCACAGCCACAGCCACAGCCACAGCCGATCTTTCAGGCCCAGCCGCAGCCGATCGGCCGGGACCAGGCGGCACCGCACCCCAACGCGCCCGTGCCCCCGCCGGATGCCGGCCCCCCGCCAACGCCCCAGGGCCACCGGACGTCCTGGCCCGAGCACGCGCAGGCAGGGCACGGCCCAACCACGCAGGGGCCGGACGGGCAGCGGACGCCGGACGGGCCGGCATGGCCTGAGCAGGGTGGACGGGGGGTCGACGACGACTACTCCTCCCCGCACGAGGCCTGGCAGACGACGTACCAACAGGAGGAGAACGCCGGGCGCGGCCGGTTGATGATCGTCGTGGCCGTGGTGGTGGCCCTGGTCGTCCTCGTGATCATGGTCGGCGTCGCAGTACTGGTCTTCGGCCGCGACGCGGCACCTCCGCCGGAGACGGGGCCGCCGGCGGCGTCGGCCACGCCGACGGTGGGCGGACCGCCGCCGGGTGACCTAGGGCTGCGGGACGACAGCAGCACGATCACCCTGACCTGGACGGACCCGTCGGCCGGCGCGGTGCCGTTCATGGTGGCCGGCGGCCGAGCCGGGCAGAAGCTGGGAGTGATGGCCACGGTGGACCCGGGGCAGACCAGCTACACGGTGAACGGACTGAACGCCCGGGTGGACTACTGCTTCACCGTCCTCGCGGTGTACTCGACCGACGCGTTCGCCACGTCTGGGCAGGTTTGCACGCAGCGGGAGCCGGGCGCGACACCGCGCTGAACATCCGTCCACCTGGCACGCACGCTGGGTACACGCGGCGAGACGGTGCGGGTTTCCCCTGCCTCAGGGTGGCCATATGATGGCACCCGGCTCACGGGAGGGTCGCCGGTGGACGGTGCCCCACCTGCCACGACGAACGGGGAGGTAGCCGCTTGTGGCCACCATCGACGACGCCGTGACCACGGAGCCGGGTGCTCCACGCCGCCGCCGCTGGCGCGGCGGGCTGGTCACCGTCGGCACGGTGACCGCGCTGCTGGCCGCGATGGGGCTCACCGTCCTCGGGCTGGGCGCCGCCGACAACGCGGTGGCCAACTACGACGCCAGCAGTTGGCTGTGGAGCGCGGCGCGCAGTGAGCTGGCGCGGGTCAACGGCGTGACCGCGCGGGTGGACACCCGGGTGGAGGTCCCCGACTCCCGACGACACCCGATGCAGGTAACCCAGACCGATCGGCTGCTGATCCTGCGCGACCTGAACACCGGCCAGGTCAGCTCATTGGATCTGGCCACCCTACAGATCACCGCCACCACCCGGACCACTCCCGGGCTGGGCGTCAGCGTGGCGCTGCACGAGGACGCCGCGTTCGTGGTGGACGCCGTGCAGGGCATCGTCCGGCAGCTCGACCCGCGCTCGCTGGCCCCGTTCGGCGAGCCGGTGCGCTACCCACCGGGTATCACCGGCGGGGCGTTCGACGGCGAGGGCCGGCTCTGGATCGCGGTTCCGGCCGAGGGCACCGTCTCGGCGATCACCGCGGCGGAGCTGCCGTCCGAGCCGGGTTCGGCCGCGCCGCCCGGCGGCGGCATTCCGGCGAAGAGGATCGAGACATACGACGTCGCGGAGGCCAGTCACGAGTTGGTCGTCTCCGCGTTGGACGACGGCGTGGCGGTGCTCGACCGCACGGCCGGCACGCTGGTGCGGGTGCAGCGCGGCGAGGTGGTCCGTACCCCGCTGACGATCGCCGGGCCGGGGTCGCTGCCGGCGCGCACCAGCGGCCCGAAGGTGCCGGTGACCGTCCCCGCCGAGCGGAAGGTGCACGTGATCGGCACCGCCGGCGAGGAGCGGCAGTTCACCGTACCGGGCCAGGGCGACGGGCTCAGCCCGGCCGTGGCCTGGGCGGACCGCTACTACTGCGCCGACGAGACGACGGGCACCGTCTACTCCTTCGACGCCGCCGGTCAGCTCGTCGACACGATCGGCGGCAAGGGTTCCACCGGTCCCCTGGAGCTGGAGGTGCGGGAGAACCGGCTGTTCATCAACGCGCCGGACTCGTCGACGGCGCGGGTGGTCGACGACAAGCACCGGGTGCGCGAGGTCAACAAGTACGCCAACGACGTGCTCGGCGGCGACCCGCCACCGGTGCCCCCGCCGCCGCCTCCGCCGAAGAAGCCGAAGGTCGGCAAGCCGAGCGCGCCGCGTAGCGTCACCGCGTCGGCCGGCAACACGCAGGCCCGGGTGAGCTGGCGGCCAGCCGCCGCGAACGGCGCCGAGATCACCCGGTACGTGGTGCAGGGTGCCGGCCAGCGCCGCGAGGTGGGCGCCAACCAGCGGTCGGTGGAGATCACCGGCCTGACCAACGGCGCGACGTACCGGTTCTCGGTGCACGCGGTCAACGCCAAGGGCGAGGGCCCGATGCGGACCAGCAACCCCGTCACCCCGACTGCGGCGGTGCCGGACCCGCCGTCCGGCGTCACCGCGCAGGCCCGGCCCGACGGCACGGTGCTGGTGACGTGGCCGGCCGCGAACGGCCAGGGCAACACCATCGCGAAGTACGCGGTGACGGCGACCTCGGCCGGCACGAACGCCCCGGCCGGCGAGTCGACGAAGACGGAGCTGGTCGTGCCGGCCGGCGAGCTGGAATACGGCACGCAGTACGCGTTCACCGTCGTCTCGGTCAACGACCGGGGTGCCGGGTCGGCGGCCTCCCCGGTGAGCAACAGCGTGGTGCCGTTCGCCGCGCCCGGCGCGCCGGTCGACCTGCGGGCGACGACGGTGGCGAACCGGCCGGGCACCATCGCGGTGCAGTGGTCGCCGGCTGCGGCCAACGGTCGGCCCGTGACGAAGTACCTGGTGGACGTGGGTGGCCGGAGCAGCGAGGTGACCGACACCCGGGCCACCGTGGACGGTCTGGGTGACGGGCAGAACGTCACGGTGGCGGTGAAGGCGGTCAACGAGGCGGGTCCGGGCGCGGCGGCGACGGCCACCGCCCGCACCGTCGCGCCGCCCCGGGTCACGGTCACCGGCTCGTCGGCCACGGCCACGGCCGTCACGGTCACCTTCACGGTGGAGGCCGGGGGCGGGCAGGCCACCTGCACGGTCAGTGTCCCGGGCGAGAATCCGGTCACCGCGCGCAACTGCGCCAGCGCCACGGTGCCGGGCCTGACGCCGGGCACCGCGTACACGGCGACGGTGACGGCGAGCAACGCCGCCGGCGAGGGCACCGCGAGACGGGCGCAGAGCACCGACCCGCTGTACGGGGTCGCGACGTGCAACAACGGGCCCGACGGCGACCAGCGGACGTACTGCGACAGGGAGGTGGCCGGCCGCAACGGCAACGAGGTCTTCCGGGTCGCCCGGCAGGACAACGACCAGCAGGTCGGCTGGGCCAGGCCCGGCACCCGGCTGAAGGCGTACTGCCGGAGGCAGGGCGAGAACGTCGACTCCTGGATCTACAACGACCAGAAGCAGAGCACCTGGTGGGTGCGGGTCGAGTTCGAGGGTAAGAACTACATCCCGTGGGCCTGGCTCAACCTGGAGGGCGGCGACAACATCAACGTCCTGCCGACCTGCTGACCGCGCCACCAGGCAAGGAGCACCGCCGTGAACACCCACGAACCGCTCACCCAGCCGGAGGTGCAGGGCTTCGCGGCCCTCGCCGCGCGGCTGGCGGAGAACGTCAACTCGGTGGTGCTGGGCAAGCCGCAGGTGGTCCGGCTGGCGTTGACCGCGCTGTTCGCGCAGGGCCACGTGCTGCTGGAGGACGTGCCGGGGGTCGGCAAGACCACCCTGGCCCGGGCGATCGCCGCCACGGTGAAGGGGCGGTGGCGGCGCATCCAGTTCACCCCGGACCTGCTGCCCTCGGACGTGTCCGGGGTGACCATCTTCAACCAGGCCACCCGGGGCTTCGAGTTCCACCCGGGGCCGGTCTTCGCCAACATCGTCATCGCCGACGAGATCAACCGGGCGTCGCCGAAGACCCAGTCGGCGCTGCTGGAGGTGATGGAGGAGCGCACCGTCACGGTGGACGGGGTGCGCCATCCGGTGCCGCAACCGTTCCTGGTGGTCGCCACGCAGAATCCGGTGGAGATGGACGGCACGTACCGGCTGCCGGAGGCGCAGCTCGACCGGTTCCTGGTGAAGCTGTCCGTCGGGTATCCCGACGAGGCGGTCGAGGTGGAGGTGCTGCGCGGGGCGACGGTCCGCTCCCCCGAGGCGCTGCCGGCGATCGCCGACACCGACACGGTCGGTGAGATGGTGCGGATGGCCCGGCGGGTGCACATCGCCGAGCCGCTGTACGCGTACGCGGTCCGGCTGGCCGCCGCGACCCGTGGTCACCCGCAGGTGCGGGTTGGGGTGAGTCCCCGGGGGGTGATCGCGTTGACCCGGGCGGCGTGCGCGTACGCGCTGATCGACGGGCGGGGCTGGATCATGCCGGAGGACCTGAAGGCCCTCGTCGAGCCGGTGTTCGCGCACCGGCTGCTGCTCAGCTCCGACGCGCAGGTGCGCGGGGTGACCGCCGCCGAGGTGCTGCGCCAGGCTGTCGCCTCGGTGCCGGTGCCGCTGCCGTCCGGCCAGGTCGCCCCGGCGGCGGCCCCGGTGCGGGGCTGAGGCGGGCTGCGGGGCGTGGGGATCACCGCCCGGGGCGCCGGGCTGATCGTGGCCGCCGTGGCGCTGCTCGCTGCCGGGTTCCGGTTCGCGTACCCGGAGTTGACGCTGCTCGGCGCGGCGGCGGCCGTGGCGGTGGGGTACGCGCTGCTGGTGGCGTTGTGGCGGCCCCGGCTGGAGGTGACTCGGCGCGCCGACCCGGACCGGGTGTCGCGGGGCGAGCCGGCGCGGATGGTGCTGACGGTGCGCAACGCGGGGCGCCTTCGGGCGGCGAACCTGCTCGCGGAGGACCGCTGCGGCGAGCGGACGGTGCCGGTGCCGGTGTTGCGGCTGCGCCCCGGCCGGGACACCACGGTCGGCTACGACGTGCCGACCGACCGCCGGGGGGTGGTGCCGGTGGGGCCGCTGCGGGTGATCCGGCGCGACCCGTTGGGGCTGGTGGCGCTGGCCCGGTCGTACTCGTCGACGGTGCCGGTGTGGGTGTACCCGCGCATCCACCCGCTGACGGCGGTGCCGACGGGGGCCGGGCGCAGCCTCGACGGCAGGGTGGACGGGGTGCCGCACGGGTCGATCACCTTCGACTCGCTGCGGGAGTACGTGGTGGGCGACGAGTTGCGCCGGGTGCACTGGCGGACCAGCGCGCGGGTGGGCGAGCTGATGGTGCGGGAGAACGTGGACACGAGCCTGCCCCGGACCGTGGTGCTGCTGGACAACCGGGCGACCGCCCATCCGGCCCCGGAGTCGTTCGAGGCGGCGTGCGAGGCGGCGGCGTCGGTGGTTGCGGCGGCGGTGCGCGCCGGCCTGCCGGTGTCGCTGCTGCTGGTCGCCCCCGAGGGGCCGGGTGGGGGTGCCCCGGAGGGTCCCGTCG
>NZ_SMKJ01000367.1:0-5543 GCF_004348615.1 Micromonospora sp. KC207 | reverse complement strand
GGTCAGCGGGGCGCGCGCAGGGCGGCGGCGCGGCGGGCCCGCTCCACCGCCGCCGGCAGGGCCGCCACGAGCGCGTCGACGTCGGCCTGAACGCTGGTGTGGCCGAGGGTGAAGCGCAGCGAGGAGCGGGCCCGGTCGTCGTCGGCGCCCATCGCGATCAGCACGTGGGAGGGCTGGGCCACCCCGGCCGAGCAGGCCGAGCCCGTGGAGCAGGCGATGCCCTGGGCGTCGAGCAGCAGCAGCAGCGCGTCGCCCTCGCAACCGGGGAAGGAGAAGTGCGCGTTGCCGGGCAGCCGGTCGACGGGGTCGCCGTTGAAGACCACCTCGGGTACGGCGTGCCGGACCCGCCGCACGAGGTCGTCGCGGAGGGCGGCGACCCGGGCCGCGTACTCCTGCTGGCTTTTCACCGCCGTCTCGACGGCGACCGCGAAGGCGACGATGCCGGCGGTGTCCAGGGTGCCGGAGCGCACGTCGCGCTCCTGGCCGCCGCCGTGCAGCAGCGGGGTGGCCGCGACGTCCCGGGCGAGCAGCAGCGCGCCCACTCCCGCCGGGCCGCCGAGCTTGTGCCCGGTGACCGTCAGCGCGGAGACCCCGCTGGCGGCGAAGTCGACCGGCACCTGGCCGACCGCCTGGATCGCGTCGGTGTGGAACGGCACCCCGTGCTCGGCGGCGACGGCGGCCAGCCCGGCCACGGGCTGAAGGGTGCCCACCTCGTTGTTGGCCCACATCGCGGTGACCACGGCGACGGCGTCGCCGTGGTCGGCCAGCTCGGCGCGCAGCGCCTCCGGGTCGAGCCGGCCCGCGTCGTTCACCGGCAGCCAGCCCGCCTCGGCGCCCTCGTGGCCGGCCAGCCAGTCCACGACGTCGAGGACGGCGTGGTGCTCGACGGCGCTGGAGACCACCCGGCGCTGGGCCGGGGACGCGGCCCGGCGGGCCCAGAAGATGCCCTTGACCGCCAGGTTGTCGCTCTCCGTCCCCCCACCGGTGAAGATCACTTCGGAGGGGCGGGCGCCCAGCGCGGCGGCCACCCGCTCGCGGGACTCCTCCACCCGGCGGCGGGCACGCCGGCCCGCCGCGTGCAGTGACGACGCGTTGCCGACCTCGCGAGCGGCGGCCACGTACGCCTCCAGTGCCTCGTCGAGCATCGGAGTCGTCGCCGCGTGATCCAGGTATGCCATCGCCGTTCAGCCTACTGACCGGCTTCGCGCCGGCCGGACGCCGGAGGGCACCAGACGCCGACGGGGACGCCCAGGTGTTCACCGACGGCCAACCGCACCCGCACGTGGCGAATCTCCCGGCGGTCCCGGGGACGGGTTGATCGGCGGGCCGGCTCAGCTCCCCGACCCGCCGATCAGCCCCCGTAGAGGGAAAAGCGACGAGGGGGCCACCGATCCCGGGTGGCCCCCTCGTCGCTCGCCCGGGCGCCCCGGGTGTGGCTCACTTGCGCTTGCGGATCTCCTCGGCGGCCTGCGGCACGACCTTGAACAGGTCACCCACCACACCGAAGTCGGCCAGCTCGAAGATCGGGGCCTCGCCGTCCTTGTTGACGGCGACGATGGTCTTCGAGGTCTGCATGCCGGCCCGGTGCTGGATCGCCCCGGAGATGCCCAACGCCACGTAGAGCTGCGGGGAGACGGTCTTGCCGGTCTGACCCACCTGGAACTGGTGCGGGTAGAAGCCGGAGTCGACGGCCGCGCGGGACGCGCCGACGGCCCCGCCGAGCAGGTCGGCCAACTCCTCGACCAGCTTGAAGTTGTCGGCGTTGCCGACGCCGCGACCGCCGGAGACGACCACGGAAGCCTCGGTCAGCTCGGGGCGGGAGCCCTTCTGCTCGGCGACCCGGTCGACGACCTTCGCCAGCTTGTCGGCGTCGCCCACCGTCACGGTGAGCTGCTCGACGGTGGGCGTGGCGGCGGCCGGGGTCGGGGTGAGGGAGTTCGGCCGGACGGTGACCAGCGGCAGGCCCTTGGTGACCTTGGACTTGACGATGGTCGAGCCGGCGAACGCGACCTGGGTGGCGGTGCCGTCGGCGGCGAGGCCGACCACGTCGGTCAGGATGCCGTTGTCCAGCTTGACGGCCAGCCGGGCGGCGATCTCCTTGCCCTCCTGGGCGGAGGCGAGCAGCACGGCGGCCGGCTGCACCCGAGCGACCAGTTCGGCCAGCACGGTGGCCTTGGGTGCCACCAGGTAGCCGTCGATCTCCTCGCTCTCGGCGGCGTAGATCTTCTCCGCGCCGTACTCGCCCAGCTTCACGCTCAGCGCCTCGGCGGCGCCGGGGCCGCCGAGCACGACCGCGCTGGGCGTGCCCAGTTCGCGGGCGAGGGTGAGCATCTCCAAAGTGACCTTCTTGACGCCGAACTCGCGGGTGGCTTCGACGACGACGAGAACCTCAGACATGTCCAGACCCCTCACACGAACTTCTCGGTGGCGAGGAACTCGACCAGCTGCGCGCCGCCGGAGCCCTCGTCGGTGACCTTCACGCCGCCGGAGCGCGGCGGGCGCTTGCTGTGCTCCAGCACGGCGCTGGTGGCGCCGTCGAAGCCCACCTCGGCCGGGGCGACGCCGAGGTCGGCCAGGGAGAGGGTCTGCACCGGCTTCTTCTTGGCGGCCATGATGCCCTTGAAGGAGGGGTAGCGCGGCTCGTTGATGGTGTCCCAGACGGATACCACAGCCGGGGTCGCGGCGGTGACCACCTCGTAGCCCTCCTCGGTCTGCCGCTCGACGGTCAGGGTCGACCCGTCGACGGTGAGCTTGCGCGCGCCGGTCAGCGCGGCGACGCCGAGGCGCTCGGCGATCATGTGCGGCATGACCTGGACCCGGCCGTCGGTCGACTCGGCGCCGCAGATCACCAGGTCGGCGTTGAGCTGACCGAGGGCGGCGGCGAGCACCTTCGAGGTGGCCACGGCGCAGGACCCGCGCAGGGCGTCGTCGACGACGTGCACCGCCTTGTCCGGCCCCATGGACAGCGCCTTGCGGATCGACTCGGTCGCCCGGTCCGGACCCATGGTCAAGACGGTCACCTCGCCGCCGTGCGCCTCCTTGATCTTCAACGCCTCTTCGATGGCGTACTCGTCCATCTCGTTGATGACGTTGTTCGCCGAGCCGCGGTCGACGGTGTTGTCGTCAGAACGCAGGTTGCGGTCCGCGCCCGAATCGGGCACCTGCTTGACGAGTACGACGATGTTCATCGCGCTTCGACGACCCCTCCTGTTGGTGTGGCGATCGCTCGCCAGGTCACGGGCGCAGCCTCCCGCGTCACTTAACGATCGGTCAACCGCGGGCTGCTGCGCACTTGCCCACAAGGAAATGTTACCCACAAGTAGCATCTGCTCCCGGGGGCCCCAGAGTGACACAGCTCACCGCACGTCCCGGGTCCGGGGGAGCAGGAAGTAGCGCTAGCGCGGGCCCATCGCCGCGACCGCGGCTCAGGCGGGCTCGGCCAGTGCGTCCCGGATTCGGTCGATCACCGCCGCCTCGGCCGACGCGACCCCCCGGTGCGCCCGGGCCACCCGGTCGGCGGCGGCCAGCACCAGCGACCGGTAGGACGCCACGTCCCCCGGTGACTTCGCACGCAGGATCTCCACCGCCCGGCCCAGCGCCGGCAGCACCACCGACTCGGCCTCCAGGGCCGAGTCGCGGGGCAACCTCGGCAGCGGCCCGGTGGTCAGCGCCTCCTTCACCGGGCCGCTCGCCCCCGCCATCGCCCCGGACGCGGCGAAGCTCTCCCGCAGCATCGCGAACATGCCCGGGTCGGCGTTCGACACCAGGAAGACCGCGCCGAACACGCCCGTCTTGAGAGTGAGTCGTTCCTCGTCCGTCAGCGGCTGCCCCATGGTCACGGAGTGTAGATGTAGGGCGTGGTGGTGGTGACCGGGACGAGGCCCAACCGCTCCAGGATCGGCCGGCTGTCGTCGGAGGCGTCCACCTGGAGCAGGGTGCGCCCCCGCTGGGCGGCCAGCCGCGCCCGGTAGCCGACCAGCGCCCGGTAGACGCCCCGGCGACGCCACCGCTCAAGCGTCGAGCCGCCCCACAGGGTCGCGAAGCCGGTGCCCGCGACGTAGCGCACCCAGCCGGCGCTGACCACGGTCTCCCCCGCCTCGGCGACCACCACCGTGATCGACTGCGGGTCGGCGGCGATCTCCTTCGCCAGCCCCTCGGCGAGGTGGCCCCGGCTGCTACCCCAGACCTCCTCCTCCATGGCCACGATGCGGTCCAGGTCGGCGCGGCCGGTGACCTCGCGCAGGCGTACCCCCTCGGGGACCACCGGCAGGGTGGCCGCCAGCGGCGCGACCGGGCCGATCACGACGGTCTCCCGCTCCTCCGGGACGAACCCGGCGGCCCGCAGCCGGTCCGGCAGGTCGGCGGGCTCGTCGTGGCCGTGCAGCTTCCACTCCACCTGCTCGCCCCGGGCCCGGAAGAAATCCACCTGGCGGGCGATCAACTCGTCCAGCGCGGCACCGGTCAGGCCGCCCAGGTCGCGATACGTCAGGAAACCGCCGTAGTCCAGGCCGAGGATGCGGACCAGCGGCCCGTCCCGCTCCATGGTCACCCCGGCCGGCAGCGGGTCCGGCACCCACGCCTTGAGCTGGTTGTCGTACGCCTCGCGCAGCGTCATCGCGTCAAGATCCGTCACCCGTTCAATCTATGCCGGGGACAAAGCGGATAATCAGCATCGTGTGGGCGACGGTGCGACGGTGGTTCGACCCGCGGGAGCTGCGGTCGGTGGGCAGCACGCCCGACTACCGCTTCTCCCTGGCCAACGAGCGGACGTTCCTGGCCTGGCTGCGCACCGGGCTGGCCCTGGTGGCCGGCGGGCTGGCCGCCGCCCAGTTCCTCCCGCCGCTGCCGCTGGCGCACCTGCGTGAGGCGATCGCCGTCGCGCTGCTGCTGCTCGGCGGCACAGTCGCGGTGCGGGCGGTGGACCACTGGGCCCGCACCGAACGGGCCATCCGGCTCGGTGAGGAACTGCCGGCGTCCCGCTTCCCCGCCGTGCTCGCCCTCGCCGTGGGGCTGGGCGCGGTGCTGCTGGTGGTCGCGGTGCTGGTCCGGGCGATCGGCAGCCGGTGACCGGCGACCCGGGGCTGCAACCCGAACGGACCCGGCTCGCCTGGCGCCGCAGCCTGCTCGCGCTCACCGTGGTCACCGTGCTGTCCGTCCGGCTGGCGCTCACCGGGGACGCGGCGGGGGCGGTGCTGGCCGGCGCGGCGGTCGCCGGCTGGGCGGCGACCCTGGCCCTGTGCTGGGGGCGGGCCGTCGGGTCGGGCCCGGTCCGCGCCACCTCCCGCACCATGCCGGCGATCGCCCTGGCCGCCGCCGGTCAGGCCGCGCTGGGCGTGCTGCTGATCCTGCGCTGACTGGGGAGATGCGCGCGGGTGCGCCATGATGGGGAGATGGTCCGCCTGTACGCCCTGCTCTTCCTGGCCCAGATCTCGCTCGCGGTCTGCGCGCTGATCAGCTGCCTCTCCGCCGAGGAGGAGGCGATCCGGGGGCTGCCCCGGATCGCCTGGGTGCTGGTCATCCTGGTCTTCCCGCTGGGCGGCCCG
>NZ_SMKJ01000366.1:0-5566 GCF_004348615.1 Micromonospora sp. KC207 | reverse complement strand
GTCTACGGCTGGGCGTCGACGATCTCCCCGAGGCCGGTGGCCGCCAGCTCGTCGCGCATGAGCGCGACGTCGCCCTCGACCACCAGGGTCAGCGAATCCGGGTGCAGGTGGGTCGCGGCGGCGGCCGACACCTCGGCCACGTCGGCGGCGAGCAGGGACTCGCGCAGCCGGGCGTGGTGGTCGTCCGGCAGGTCGTGCACGACCAGGGTGGTCAGCGCCGACGCGATCGCCCGGGGGCTCTGCAACTCGACCGAGAGCTGCCCCGCCCGCCAGGACCGGGCCACCGCCAGCTCGTCCTCGGTCACCCCGCCGACGCAGGTACGGGTGATCTCCCCGACCGCCTCGACCAGGGCCGGCGCGGTGACGGCCGTCTGCACCCCGGAGCTGACTGCGAACCGGCCGAACCGGCGGGACGAGGCGAAGTCGCCCCGGATGCCGTAGGTGTAGCCGCGCACCTCGCGGATCAGGTGGTTCAGCCGGGAGGTGAACGCGCCACCCAGCACCGTGCCGGCCAGGGTCATCGGCACGTGGTCGGGGTGCGCCCGGTGCGGGGAGGGATGCCCCAGCCGCAGCGTGGACTGCACCGACCCGGGCCGGTCGACCAGGAGGATCCGGCGTCCGGCACGCAACGGCACGTCGATCGGGCCCTCCGGGGGCACCGGGCCGCCGCCGGTGCCGGCGAAGGCCGCCGCGCCGAGCGCGTCCAGGTCGAGCCGGTCCAGGTCACCGGCGACGATCAGGGTGCCGGGGCGGAGGAACCACTCGGAGTGGAAGACGGTGACGTCCTCCACGTCCAGGGCCGCCACCGAGTCCGGGTCGCCGTACATGGGCCGGCCCCAGCGGTTCTGGGCGCCGAACAGGTCGGCCCGCAGCGCCGCCTCGGCCCGGGGGCCGGGGTTCGCCCAGTCCATCCGCAGGGCGGTCGCCTCGTCGTCGCGGACCCGCCGCACGTCGTCCGGGTCCAGCGTGGGCGTGCGGACCGCCTCGGCGAGCAGCTCGACGGCGGCGCTCAGCCGGCCCACCGGCACCTGGACGCTGACCTGGAACGAGTCCCAGTCGAGCCCGGTCACCAGCTCGGTGCCCAGCGCCTCGATGGCGAGCGCGTAGCCGGTGGCGTCCCGCTGCGCGGTGCCCTCCTCCAGCGCCTTGGCCAGCACCGCGCCGAGCCCCTCCCGGCCGACCGGCTCGCGGCCGGCACCGGCGTCGAGCAGCAGCAGCGCCACGGCCAGGTTCTGCCCGGGCAGGTGCGCGGCGACGACCCGACCGCCGGCCACGTCGCGGCGCACCACCTGCGGGAACCGGTACAGCCGGGCCAGCCCCGGCCCGGGACGATCGGCGATCAGGCTCATGCGGTCTCCTCGGGCAGGTAGGTCAGGGTGACCCGGTCCTCGGCGCGCAGCGCCTCGGCGGCGAGTTCGGCGATCTGTTCGGCGGTCACCGCGAGCCAGGCGGGCAGCCGCTCGGCGGCCTTCGCCGGGTCGCCGAACTGGGTGGCGTACCGGCCGAGGGTGTCGGCCCGGCCGTCGACCGTGGACATCTGCCGCCACCACGCGGTGCTGAGCAGCGCCTTGGCCCGGTCCAGCTCGGCGGCGGTGACCGGCACGGTCGCCAGCTCGTCGACGACCTCGGCCACCCCGGCGGCCAGCCGCTCGCCGGTCACCCCGGGCCGAGCGGTGGCGGTGACGATCAGCGGGGCCGGCGCGTGCCGCAGGTCCACCCCGTACGCGCCGACCAGGTCGGGCTGGGCGAGCCGCTCCCCGTCGGCCAGGCGCTGGTAGAGCCGGCTGCCCCGGCCGCTGCCCAGCACGGTGGCCAGGACGGTCAGCACGTCGTAGCCCGGGGTGCCGAACGGGTGGGTGCGGTGCGCGACGAACACGCGGGGCGCGGGCACGGCGGCGGTGACGGCCTCCGCCACCGGCGCGCCGGTGGCGGGCACGTGCCGGCCGTCCGGCGCCGCCGGAATCGACTCCCGGGCCGGGATGGCGCCGAAGTACTTGTCGGCCAGCGCGAAGACCTCGACCGCGGAGGCGTCGCCGACCACGGTCAGCACGGCGTTGTTCGGCGCGTAGTACGTGCGGTGGAACGTTTGGAAGGTGGCCAGGTCGGCGGCGTTCAGGTCCGCCATCGACCCGATCGTCGCGTGGTGGTACGGGTGACCGGGCGGGTAGAGCAGCGGCAGCAACCGCAGCCACGCGTCGCCGTACGGGACGTTCTCGTAGCGCTGGCGGCGCTCGTTCTTGACCACGTCCCGCTGGTTGTCCAGCGTCTCCTGGGTCAGCGCCGGCACCAGGCCGCCCATCCGGTCGGCCTCCAGCCACAGCGCCAGTTCCAGGTGCTCGGCCGGGACGGTCTCGAAGTAGTTCGTCCGGTCCGGGTTGGTGGTGGCGTTGAGCGAGCCCCCGGCGCCCTGGACGAGCTTCATGTGCTCGGTCTTCGCCACGTTCACCGAGCCCTCGAACATCAGGTGCTCGAAGAGGTGGGCGAACCCGGTCTGCCCGTCCGGCTCGTGCCGGGAACCCACGTCGTACCAGAGGTTCACCGCGACCGCGGGCGCGGTGCGGTCCTCGCTCACCACCACACGCAAGCCGTTGTCCAGTCGGGTCGTTTCGATCGGCCAGGGGTAACCGCTGTCGGGCATGGCCAGACGCTATCCGATCTCACGGTCGCAGCGGTGGCGCCTTGGGTCGGCGCGGCGGCCCCGCCACCGGCCCCGCCACCGGCCCGGACGCCGGACCCGGGCGGCGGGCGCTACCCGGGGCCGGCGTCGTGGCGTGGGGCGGGGCTCAGTCCGGGGGCTCGATCGACGGCACCGTCTGGTCCGACGTGCGGTGCTCCAGCAGGGTGTCGGGGGCGGCGTTGCGGTCGTCCTTTCTGCGGTCGGACTCGGCGAGGATCGCCTCGGCCTGGGCGTGCGGGTCGTCGCTGCCGGCCGCCGCCTCCTCGGGCAGCAGGTGCGCGCGGGACTCGATCCGGTGGGCGTCAGTCTGATCGTGGCTCATACCGGGCCCTGCACCCCGTCGACGGCTCAGCGGAACGGGCCGCGCACCTCGTAGGTGATCCCGCCCGAGGACGAGCCGGAGGTGCCCCGCTGGGAGGAGAAGTAGAGCCGGGTGCCGTCCGGGGAGAAGGCGGGGCCGGTGATCTCGGACGAACTCTGGCCGGTGATCCGGAGGAAGGGCGCGACCACCTCGTCCGGGGTGATGATGTTCATTTCCATGTTGCCGCCGTCCTCGGCTACGTACAGGTCCCCGGAGCGGGCCCCGACGATGTTGTCCACCCCGGTCAGGGGCGCGCTGCCGCCGGCCACCAACGAGTCGTCGTACGCCAGCTCGATGCGCTGCGCGACCGCGTCGTACGCCCAGACCCGGTTGTCGCCCTTGGTGGTGAACCAGCAGGTCCCGTCGGCGTACCAGCAGCCCTCGCCGCCGTTGAACTTCTTCGCGCCGGAGACCTGCTGGCGGGTGTACGTCGGCGAGCCGTCCGGGTCCGGCACCCGGGCCCAGGTGACCGGGCCGCTGGTGGCGGTGCCGGCGACCAGCACCTCCAGGGTGCCGGCGGACAGGTTGCCCCAGACGGTCGGCCGGAACCGGTAGAAGCAGCCGCTCGACTCGTCCTCGGTCAGGTAGATGACCTGTCGGGCCGGGTCGGCCGCCGCCGCCTCGTGCTTGAACCGGCCCAGCGCCGGCCGCTGCACCGCCGTCGTGCCGCCCTGCGGGTACGTCTCGTAGACGTACCCGCGGCTGACCTCCTCGCCGGAGAGCCAGGTGCCCCACGGGGTCGCGCCGCCGGCGCAGTTCCGGTTGGTGTCGGACAGGATCCGGTAGGCCGCCGCGACGGTCCCGTCGGCGTTGAATCGCACCGCCGACGCCCCGCCCCCCGGGGTGATCTCGGAGTTCGAGACGTAGATCCAACCGGTTCCGGCGGGGAAGCAGGCCCCGCCGTCGGGGGCGTCGTGCCACGAGTACGTGGTGCCGGCGACCACCTGTCGGGAGCGGGCGACCACCCGGCTGGTGAACCCGGCGGGAAGCTGGATGCCGTTGCCGTCGGCGGCGCCCAGGGGCCCGTACGGTCCCGCGCCGGGCTGGGCGGGGGCGGCCAACGCGGCGGACGACCAGAGGCTGCCGGTGAAGGCGGCGGCCCCTCCGGCGGCGGTGGCGCGCAGCAGCGTACGACGATCCATTCGAACCTCCAGGCGATGGCGTGTGCCGCCGAAGCTACCGAGCAAGACATCGATGAAAGTGAACGCGAGGCGAGGCTTTCCCGACGACCGGATGAGCCTTTCCCGCTACGTCGGGTACGCTGGTCGGCGTGACGCGGTCGTATCGATGGTTTAGGCAGCCGGCTGGAGGAGCCGGTGACTTCACCATGATCTGACGTCACTCCTCTTCGAGCCGGCCGGGCAGGGGCCTGAATCCCTGCCCTTTTGCGTACGAGCAGCCGGCTCGACCTCGGGCGCCGGCCCCGGGGCACGGTCGGCGGAAGGAATCCCACCGTGACGACCCCGGACAGCCATCGCGTGATCGATCAGCGGATCGACCGCGTCGTGCCGTTGACCACCCCGGCCCTGCTGCACCACCACCTGCCCCTGGACGCCGCGCTCACCGAGGCCGTGCTCGACGGCCGGCGCGCGGTCGCCCGGGTGCTGGACCGCGCCGACGACCGACTGCTGGTCGTGGTCGGTCCGTGCTCGGTGCACGACCCGGCCGCCGCCCTGGACTACGCGGCCCGGCTGCGCTCCGCCGCCGACCGGTTCGCCGACGACCTGCTGATCGTGATGCGGGTGTACTTCGAGAAGCCGCGTTCCACGGTGGGCTGGAAGGGCCTGATCAACGACCCGGGGCTGGACGGCTCCGGTGACGTGAACACCGGCCTGCGCACCGCCCGCGCGCTGCTGCTCGACGTACTGCGGCTGGGACTGCCGGTGGGCTGCGAGTTCCTCGACCCGATCACCCCGCAGTACATCGCCGACACCGTGGCGTGGGGCGCGATCGGTGCCCGCACCGTGGAGAGCCAGGTGCACCGGCAGCTCGCCTCCGGGTTGTCCATGCCGATCGGCATGAAGAACCGCCCCGACGGCAGCATCGGCACCGCCGTGGACGCGATCCGCGCGGCCGGCGTCCCGCACGTCTTCCCCGGTATCGACGTCTCAGGCACCCCGGCGATCATGCACACGCGGGGCAACGCCGACGGCCACCTCGTGCTGCGCGGCGGCAACGACGGCCCGAACTACGACGCCGTCTCCGTCGCCGCGGCGCTGGCGCAGCTGCGCGCGGCCGGCCTGGCGGAGCGGGTCGTGGTCGACGCGAGCCACGCCAACAGCGGCAAGGACCACCGCCGCCAGCCGTTGGTCGCCGCCGACGTCGCGGCCCAGCTCGCCGCCGGCCAGCGCGGCATCGTCGGCGTCATGCTGGAGAGCTTCCTGCTCCCGGGCCGGCAGGAGCTGGACCCGACGCGCGAGCTGGAGTACGGCCGCTCGATCACCGACGCCTGCCTGGGCTGGGACACCACCGAGGAGGTCCTCGACGCCCTGGCCACCGCCGTCCGCGCCCGCCGCACCACCCCGGCC
>NZ_SMKJ01000365.1:0-5590 GCF_004348615.1 Micromonospora sp. KC207 | reverse complement strand
GAGTGTGAGGGGGTGTTGTCGGGGTTGGTGGATTGGTCGTTGGTGGAGGTGTTGCGCGGTGGTGGCGGGCTGGACCGGGTGGATGTGGTGCAGCCGGTGTCGTTTGTGGTGATGGTGGGTTTGGCGCGGGTGTGGCAGTCGTTGGGTTTGCCGGTGGGTGCGGTGGTGGGTCATTCGCAGGGTGAGATCGCGGCGGCGTTCGTGGCGGGCATGCTGTCACTCGATGACGCGCTGCAGGTGGTCGTGACCCGGTCGCGGATCGTCCGGCAGCGGTTGGCCGGTGCTGGGGCGATGGCCTCGATCGGCCTGCCGGTAGTGCAGGTGGAGCCGTTGCTGCCCCCGGGCGTGCAGGTAGCGGCGGTCAACGGCACGGGGCAGGTGGTGGTCGGTGGTGTCCCTGGTGAGGTGGACGCGCTGGTGTCGGTGTGCGAGCAGCGGGGGGTCCGGGCACGGCGGATCGCGGTGGACTACGCCTCACACACCGCGCAGGTGGAGACCGTGCGGGAAGACCTGCTCGCCGGGCTGGCATCAGTGCGGCCCCGGACGGGGACCGTGCCGTTGTACTCGACGGTGACCGGTGAGGTGGTCACCGGTGACGGGCTGGACGCCGGCTACTGGTATGCGAACCTGCGGTCGCGGGTGCGGTTCGCCGACGCGATCGAGACAGCAGCGGCTGAAGGGTTCGACGTGTTCGTGGAGGCCAGTGCGCATCCGGTGTTGACGTACGGGATCGACCAACCAGTGGTCGTGGGCACCCTACGCCGAGGTGAGGGCGGATGGGACCAGGTGCTGCGCTCAGCCGCCGAGCTGTGGGTGCAGGGCGTGCCGATCGACTGGGCCACCCTGTTCACGGGTGTCACCCCCGCCGACCTCCCCACCTACCCCTTCCAACACCAGCGCTACTGGCTGACTCCGGCCGGGACCCGCAGCGACGTCACCACGGCCGGCCTGCAAGCCGCCGGGCACCCGCTGCTGACCGCCGTGGTGAACCTGGCGGAGGGCGACCAGGTCCTGCTCACCGGTCGCCTCTCCCTGGCCGCCCACCCGTGGCTGGCCGACCACGCCGTCGGTGGCACAGTGATCCTGCCCGGCACCGGCTTCGTGGAGCTGGCCATCCGGGCCGGCGACGAGGTCGGCGCACCGGTCCTGCGCGAGCTCACCCTCCACGCGCCCCTGACGGTCCCACCCACCGGCGGCGTCGACCTGCAAATCCGGGTGGGCCAGCCGGACGAGAACGGCGACCGCCCGCTGACCGTGTCGGCCCGCCCATCGGGAGACGACGGTGAGTGGACCCGCCATGCCGAAGGAATCCTCGCCGCCGGGCCGGCCTCGGGTGGCACCGATCTCACCACCTGGCCGCCGTCCGCCGTCACCCCGGCCGACATCGGTGACCTGTACGAGCGCCTCACCCAAGTCGGCTACGGATACGGCCCCATCTTCCAGGGCCTGCGGGCAGCATGGCTGGCCGGCGACGACGTCTACACGGAGGTCGACCTGCCGGACGACGCGCGGGACAGCGCCGCCACCTTCGGGCTGCATCCCGCCCTGCTCGACGCCGCCCTGCACGGCATGCTGCTGACCGAGGGCGACCGCACCAGCCCTGCCGTCGTGCTGCTCCCGTTCGCTTTCACCGGCGTACGGCTGCACGCAGCCGGGGCGGACCGGCTCCGCGTCCACCTCACCCGCCTCAGCGACCGGGAGATCCGCATCCACGTCGCGGACGTCACCGGTGCCCCGGTCGCCACCGTCGACTCGCTCGTACTGCGAGAGGCCGCCGCGCTCGAGACGCCGACCCGATCCGGTGCCCTGCTGCGACTGGACTGGCCGGGTGTGCCGGTTCCCGACGAGACGCCGGCGGGCCGCTGGACCGTCGTCGACGGCCACGGACTGGACCTGGTCGGTCCGCTCGCGTCCGTCGGCGTGGACGTCGAGGCCCGCGCCGACCTGGCCACCGTCGTCGCCGAGGCAGCCGCTGGCGGGACGCCCCCGGACGTCGTGGTGGCCACCTGCCCCCGGGACGGTGAACTCGCCGACGCCGCCTGGACACACCGGCTCACCTCCGCGGTGCTACGGCAGGTGCAGGAATTCCTCGCCGAGCCGGCCCTCGCCGACAGCCGGTTGGTGCTGGTCACCGAGCGGGCGGTCGCCGTAACTCCGGGCGACGCCGTCGCCCGGCCCGCGCAGGCGTCGATCTGGGGCCTCCTGCGCTCCGCCCAGTCGGAGCATCCGGGCCGATTCGTCCTGACCGACGTCGACGAACAGCCGGAATCGCACCGGGCGCTCGCCGCAGCCGTCGGCTCGGGTGAACCCCAGATCGCCCTCCGCTCCGGCACACCCCACGTCCCGCGGCTGGCCACCACGGCGCCGGCGGCGCCGACGGCGCCGCCGGTGCCCGAGTTCCGGCCGTCCGAAGCGTGGCGTCTGGAACTCGTCGGCGACGGCGGGACGATCGACGACCTCCAGTTCGTACCCTGCCCGGACGCGGTCGCACCGCTGGCGGTCGGGCAGGTGCGCGTCGCCGTACGTGCCGCCGGGGTGAACTTCCGCGACGTCCTGATCTCCCTCGGCATGTACCCCGAACACGCCCTGCTCGGAACCGAGGGCGCGGGCATCGTCACCGAGGTCGGCCCCGGGGTGAGGGCTCTGGCCGTCGGTGACCGGGTGCTCGGCTTCCTGCCCGGCTCCTTCGGGCCGCTCAGCGTGGCCGACGCCCGGACCCTCGTACCGATGCCGGCGGGGTGGTCGTTCGCCGAGGCCGCCACCGTCCCGGTGGTCTTCACCACCGCCTGGTACGGCCTGCGGGACCTGGGCGGACTCACCGCCGGTGACAAGGTCCTCATCCACGCCGCCACCGGCGGAGTCGGCATGGCGGCGGTGCAGCTGGCCCGGCATTTCGGTGCCGAGGTGTTCGCCACGGCGAGCCCCGGCAAGTGGGACAACCTGCGGGCGCAGGGCTTCGCGGACGACCACATCGCGTCGTCGCGCAGCCTCGACTTCGCGGAGCGGATCCGGGCGGTCGCCGGCCACCGCGGCATCCAGGTCGTCCTCGACTCCCTCGCCCGCGAGTTCGTGGACGCCTCGCTGCGGCTGGTCGCACCCGGCGGCCGGTTCATCGAGATGGGCAAGACCGACATCCGTGACCCGCAACAGGTCGCCGCCGACCACGACGGGGTGCACTACCGCGCCTTCGACACCGGCGAGGCCGGGCCGGAACGGATCGGTGAGATCCTGCGCGAGGTGGTGGCACTGCTCGAAGCAGGAGCCTTGCGACTCCTGCCGCTTACCGCCTGGGACGTCCGTGACGCCCGCGACGCGTTGCGCCACCTCAGCCAGGCACGACACGTCGGCAAGCTGGTGCTCACCGTGCCGCACGGCCTCGACCCGTCCGGCACCGTACTGATCACCGGTGGGACCGGGGTGCTCGGCCGGCAGGTCGCCCGGCACCTGGCGAGCGCGCACCGCGTACGCCATCTGTTGCTGGCCAGCCGCAGCGGCGCCGCCGCCGAGGGCGTCGCCGAGCTGGTCGCGGAGCTGCGCGACCTGGGCGCCGAACCGGTGGTTGTCGCCTGCGACACCGCCGATCGGGACCAGGTGGCCGCGCTCCTCGCCGTACTGCCGCCAGACCGTCCCCTGACCGCGGTGGTGCACACCGCCGGTGCTCTCGACGACGGCATCCTCGAACAGCAGAACCCACAGCGGCTGAGCGCGGTGCTGCGGCCGAAGGCCGACGCCGCCGTCCACCTGCACGAACTGACCAGAGGCCACGACCTCGCCGCCTTCGTGCTGTTCTCGTCGATCGCCGGCCTGTTCGGCGGTCCTGGCCAGGCGAACTACGCCGCCGCGAACACCTTCCTCGACGGGCTCGCCCAACATCGCCGCCTCGCCGGCTTGCCGGCCGTCTCCGTAGGCTGGGGCTTCTGGCAGGAACGCAGCGGCCTCACCGGCCACCTCGGCGATGAGGACGTACGGCGGATGGCCCGCTCCGGCACCCGCCCGGTCAGCACCGAGGAGGGGCTCGCCCTGCTCGACTCGGCGCTCGTCACGCCGTACCCGGTGGTTGCCGCCACTGGTCTGGACCGGCCCGTGCTGCGCAGCGCCGCCGCAGACTCGTTGCCGGTCCTGATGCGCGGGCTGGCACCGGCGGTCGCCCGGCGGAGCCGGGCCGCAAAGGCCGCCGTCGCAGGCGCTGACACCCTCGCCGAGAGGCTGGCGGCGATGACCGACGCCGAAGGCGACCGGGCACTGCTGGAACTCGTCCAGGGCCACACCGCCGCCGTGCTCGGTCATGCCACGACCGACGCCGTCGGGCCAACGCAGGCGTTCAAGGACATCGGGTTCGACTCGCTCACCTCGGTGGAGCTGCGCAACCGGCTCAGCACCGCGACCGGGCTGCGGATGCCGGCCACCCTCGTGTTCGACCACCCGACCCCGCTGGGGCTGGCCGCCCACCTCCGCCAGGAACTGCTCGGTCGCCGGCCGCGGCCGGCCGTGCCGGGCACGGTGGCGGTGGACCACACCGGTGACCCGATCGTGATCGTGGCGATGACCTGCCGGTTCCCCGGCGGCATCAGCTCGCCGGAGGACTTCTGGCGGCTGGTCAGCGACCGTGTGGAAACCCTCTCGGAACTTCCCGCGGACCGCGGCTGGAATGTGGCCGAACTCTTCGACCCGGACCCCGGCAAGGCCGGCAAGTCTTACGTAGCCGTCGGCTCCTTTCTGCACGACGCTGCGGATTTCGATCCGGGGTTTTTCGGGATCAGTCCGCGTGAGGCGTTGGCGATGGATCCGCAGCAGCGGTTGTTGCTGGAGGTGTCGTGGGAGGCGTTCGAGCGGGCCGGTATCGAC
Organism: Micromonospora sp. KC207; assembly: GCF_004348615.1. Taxonomy (NCBI): domain Bacteria; kingdom Bacillati; phylum Actinomycetota; class Actinomycetes; order Micromonosporales; family Micromonosporaceae; genus Micromonospora; species Micromonospora sp. KC207. The sequence continues at coordinate 745 of NZ_SMKJ01000365.1, read as the reverse complement.
GCCCATTCGGTACGCGGCAGCCGCACCGGCGTCTTCTCCGGAGTGATGTACAGCGACTACGCCGTGCGGCTCCGGGACGTCTCGGAGGATGTCGGCGCCTACCTGAACAACGGCAACGCTGGAAGCATCGCCTCGGGCCGGGTCGCCTACACGCTGGGCCTGGAGGGGCCGGCGGTGACGGTGGATACGGCGTGTTCGTCGTCGTTGGTGGCGTTGCATCTGGCGGTGCAGTCGTTGCGGCAGGGTGAGTGTGATCTGGCGTTGGCCGGTGGGGTGACGGTGATGTCGACGCCGAATCTGTTTGTGGAGTTCAGTCGGCAGCGGGGGTTGGCTGCGGATGGTCGGTGCAAGTCGTTTGCGGGTGCGGCTGATGGCACTGGTTGGGGTGAGGGTGTGGGTCTTCTTTTGGTGGAGCGGTTGTCGGATGCGCGGCGTAGGGGGCATCCGGTGTTGGCGGTGGTGCGGGGTAGTGCGGTGAATCAGGATGGTGCGTCGAATGGGTTGACGGCGCCGAATGGTCCGTCGCAGGAGCGGGTGATTCGGCAGGCCCTCGCGAATGCGCGTTTGTCGCCGGCTGAGGTGGACGTGGTGGAGGGGCACGGCACGGGGACCCGGCTCGGTGATCCGATCGAGGCGCAGGCGTTACTTGCCACGTATGGGCAGGGTCGGGGTTCGGGTGAGCCGTTGTGGTTGGGGTCGGTGAAGTCGAATATTGGGCATACGCAGGCGGCTGCGGGTGTGGCGG
>NZ_SMKJ01000364.1:0-5607 GCF_004348615.1 Micromonospora sp. KC207 | reverse complement strand
CCACCCCGGGGCTTTGCGCCTACCCCCGCCGCCTGCGCCCTTGTGCGCCCGCGCCCCGCGCACTCGCTGGGCCGCTCCGCCCGGTTCAGGTGTGAGAGGGGGACCCTTCTCTACCGGAGGCGTCAACAAGGGGCCCTTCCTTACGGAGCAGGCGGGTGAGGGTGCCGTTGGCTAGGGTCGCGCCGAGCGCCGAGCCGGCGGCGATGCTCCAGCCGACCGGCCCGAGCGGGGTGCAGCCGAAGAACTGGCTGACCCCCGGCGTCTGCACCACGAGCACCAGCACCCCGACCGAGGCGGCCGTCGACACGAGCACCGTCGGGCTGGTGCCACCGGCCAGCACGGTCTGCCCGAGCTGGGTGCCGACGAGCGAGGCGAGCGCGACCGTCCCGGCGCGGCGTCGTCGTCCGGTGTACCGGGCGAGCGTCCAGCCCACCGTCGCGCCCAGCGTGGTGGACACCGCCCGCAGCGCTATCTCCCGGGTCAGAGTTTCGCCGAGCGAGCTGTCCGGGCCCTCCCTGAGCAGGTAATCGGCGTGGCCGTCGCCGGGCGGCCGGACGGCGATGGCCAGCGCCGGTGCCAGGTCGGTGAGCAGGTTGACCAGGAGCAGTTGCCGTCCGTTGAGCGCGGACCGGCCGGTGCTGGCTGCGCTCAGCACGCTGAACGCGATTTCGCCGAGGTTGCCGCCGACCAGGATGCTCAGCGCGTGCCGGACGGACGACCACATGGCCCGCCCCTCGACCAGGGTGGCGATGATGGTTTCCAGCCGGTCGTCGGTCACCACCAGGTCGGCGGCGGCGCGGGCGGCGGGGGAGCCCCGCTGGCCGAGGGCGATGCCGACGTCGGCGAGCCGGATCGCCGGGGCGTCGTTGGCGCCGTCGCCGGTCATCGCCACGGTCCGCCCGTTCCGCTGTAGCGCCTGGATGATCCGTACCTTGTGGGTGGGGGTGCAGCGGGCCACCACGTCGGTGTGGGCCAGCCGTTCGGCGAGCGCGTCGTCGTCGAGCCGGTCCAGGTCGGTGGCGGTGGCCACGCGCTGCGCGCCGTGGTCGGGGCTGATGGTGGCGGCGATCGCCTCGGCTGTCGCCGGGTGGTCTCCGGTGATCATGATGGTGTGCACGCCGGCCTGCCGGATCCGGCGGACGGCGGGCGCGGCGGACCCGCGTACCCCGTCGGCGAGGGCCAGCAGGCCGACGAAGACGAGCTCCGCCACCTCGTCGTCGGTCACTGTGTCGCCGGTTACGGAGCGTTCGGCGACGGCCAGGACGCGATGCCCGGCACGGGCCCGCTCGGCGAGCATCCGGTGCAGCTCGTCCCGGCCGGCGTCGTCCAGCGGCTGGTCGTGGCCGTCGGCGGTGCGGCGGGCGGCGCAGCGCGGCAGCACCGTCTCCGGGGCACCCTTGACGCTGAGCAGCCGCCTGTCGCCGGTCCGGCCGACGGTGGCGTGGTAGCCCCGGGACGGCTCGAACGGCAGGCCGCCCGTCGCCCGCCAGCCGTCAGCGCCGGCCCGCTCGTCGACGCCGGCCGCCGTGGCGCCCCGGCGTACCGCCCGGTCGGTCTGCTGGGGTAGCTCCTCCGGGTCGCCCGCTGGGGTGGCGCGCAGCGCGGCGGCCAGGGTCAGCCGCAGCGGCTCGTCCAGCCGGTCCGGTGGGGCGTACCGGGTGCCGCTGCCGTCGCCGACGCCGGCGAGCAGCAGCTTGCCCTCGGTGAGGGTGCCGGTCTTGTCGAAGCACAACACGTCGACGCGGCCCAGCGCCTCGATGGTGCGCGGGTTGCGAACCAGCGCGCCGTGTTCGGCCAGCCGCCGGGCGGCGGCGAGCTGGGCGGCACTGACCAGGAACGGTAGGCCCTCCGGCACCGACGCCACCGCCAGGTTCGCGGCGGTCGCCGCCGTCTTCGCCAGGGGTACGTGGTGCAGCAGTCCCGCCCCGGCCACCGCCACCGCCGATCCGGCGGCCAGTGGGACGGCCGCCCCGGTCAGCTTGCCGAGCCGCGCCTCCACCCCGCTGATCGGGGGCGACTGCCGGGCCAGCGCCAGGCTGCGTCCGGCCTCGGTGTCCGCGCCGGTGGCGACCACGACGGCGGTACCGTGACCGGTGGCGATCGTGGTGCCCTCGTACAGCATGGAGTGCCGGTCGGCGATGGCGGCGGCCACCACCGGATCGGCGGACTTGGCCACCGGCAGCGACTCGCCGGTCAGCGACGACTCGTCCGCCTCCAGCCCGTCGGTCGTGAGGACCCGGCAGTCCGCCGGTACGGCGTCGCCGGGACCGAGCACGATCACGTCTCCCGGGACCAGTTCCTCGGCGGCGACAATTTGCTCCGCGCCGTCGCGGCGGGCCAGGGCGGTGACCGCCGAACGGGACAGCAACCCGGCCAGTGACCGCTCGGTGTTGCGCTGGTGGACCGCCCCGACCAGCGCGGACCCGCCGACGACCCCGCCGACGAGGGCCGCGTCGACCAGCGAGCCGAAGCTCGCGGAGAGCACCGCCCCGGCGGCGAGCACGGGGGTGAGCGGGTTGGCCAGTTCGTCGACGAACGCGCGGAGCAGGTTGGGCGGTCCCGGCGCACCCCCGGCGCGGCTGCCCAGGCGGCGGTGCGCCTCGGCGCTGTCCAGGCCGTCCGCGCCGGTGCCGAGCTGGCGGAGCACCGCGTCGGCCGGCATCAGGTGCCAGGCGGTCGGTACGGGCGGCGGCGTCTCCTCCCGGTCCGGCAGCCGGCCCGCCCGCCACACTCCGTGCAGGAAGGCCAGGGCGGCGGCCCCGTTCACGGCGGCCAGCGTCCGGCCCGGTAGCTGCCGGGGGTCGGCCGTGAACGCGCCGAGCGCCCCCAGCCCGGTGCCGGCCATCGACAGCCGGATGTTCTGCGCGGTCATCCGGCGGGCCACCCCGGCGGCCTCGATGATCAGGGCGGCGGTCCCCAGGTTGGTGCCGACCAGCAGGTGCGCGCCCCACGGCGGCAGGTCGTCGGGGCCGGCCACCCCGAGCCCGCAGTCGGAGGCCCCCAGCGCCGCCCGGTCGGCGGAGAGCAGCAGCACCACCGCGCCGTCGCGTTGCAGCCGGCGTACGGTGTCGACGGTCTGTGGGCCGCCGGGCAGGACGGCGTCGGCAAAGGCGTACCGGCCGTCGTCGTCGCCGGCGACCACCAGCCGCAGGCCGGCCTGCCGAGCGGCGGTGGGCAGGGCGTCCACACCGGGGGCGGGTTCCGGCTCCACCCGGAGCAGGGCTACGAGGCGGTCCGCCTCGGCGAGGCCGAGCAGCCTGCCGCCGCTCTCGCGCAGCCGCCGGCTGCCGTCGATGTCGCCCGGGTCGGTCGCGTCGACGGCGTCCAGCGGGCCGAGCCGCCATCCGTCGGCGTGCCGCACCCGATCCGGCGCGGTCGGGTCGAAGAGCGCGAAGGCGCGGGCGGCCACCTGCCCGGTGTCCGCCCCGGACAGCGGGGCGAGGTCGGCGAGCACCGCCCGCTGCGACCCGAGTACGGCGGCGTCCAGCACCACGGTGTCGATCCGGTCCAGTTCCCGCAGCACGCTGCGGTCCATGGCGATCACTCCGCGCCGGGCGAGCATCCGGCCGAGTTGGGCGGCGTACCCCTCGCGACCGCTGCCCGGTGCCTTGGGCAGGCTGGAGAGCCCGAGCGCGGCGGCCCGCTTACCCCCGACCACCGGCACCGCCACCGCCCCGGCCGCCGCGCCCGCCGCCAGCATTCGGGTGACGAAACGTTCGGCGGGGCCGTCCGGCTTCGGGTTCGGGCGTTTGGCCGCCGGCACCCGGGCGACGGCCCGGTCCGGGTCGCCGGTGAGCCGGGGCTCCGCCTTCGCCCAGGCGGTGAGCTGGGCTCGGGCCTCGCCCCACTGCACGACGCGCTGCGCGCCGTCCAGCACGATCCCGGCCCAGCCGCCGGTGAGGCCCTGCACGACCGCCTCGGCGAGCGGGAAGAGGACGTCGGCGCGCGGGTCGGCGCGCAGTCCCCGGTCGGCGAGGGCGTGCAGCCTCGGGTGCAGGTCGACGGCGGCGAGCAGGCCGGCCACCTCACCCGGAACCGGGGTGAACGGCAGGACCCTGGTGGCCGCCGAGATGGTCAGGCCGAGCGCGTCCGAGGCCAGCGCGCCGAGGGTACGGGGAGTGCGTGGCCCCTCCTCTGGCGGGTGCGGAGGCGGGATCTCCGGGTCGGGCTCGTGGTCGCAGGTGCGTTCGCAGCGGGCGATCGTGGCGATGAGGTCGCGCAGCCTCGGCTCCGGCTCCGCGACGGCCACGACCACCCGTCCGGACGGCGCGTTCACCCGGGCCCAGGCCACCCCGGGCAGCCGTTCCAGCGCCTTCTCCACCTGGCGGGCGAGCCGGTCCCCACCGTCCTGGCAGACGCCGTGCACCTCGATGTGGTGGCGGCCCGGCCGGGACCAGACCCGCCGACTGGTCAGGCCGGCCGCCCGGGCCAGCCGGGTCGCGGCGCTGCCGACGGTCCGGGAGGCGTCCCCCACCAGGTGCGGCACCGTCCGGGACGCGTCACCGACCAGGGGTATCGTCACCGACGGCAGGAGGCGGCCGGCCAACCGGCCCAGCGAGGTCATCAGGCGGTACGGCCGGAGCGCCGCCGGCCGGCTTGCCCGGTGCCGCCGCCGCTGCTCCCGCCATACGCCATCTCGCCTCCCGCGCTCGGTTCCGGCGTGCTGACTTCCCGCCCGCCCGGACGTCATGCCCCCTTCGTCCGGGAAGTTCTTCCTCCGGCGCAGGCCAGGTTCCCCCGCCGCTGCGGGCATGGACGGGCCTGCTGGTGGAACGCGGCTCGGGTCATCGCCAGCGCGACAACGGGGAGGCCGGGAATGAGCACGTTCACGCGACACCTCAGCGGGATGCACGAGACGGTACGGACGTACAGCCGCCGGATGGAGGTGCCGATGCTGGGGGAGGTAGCCGTGCCGCCGCCGGACAAGGTCGCCTACTACGCGGGCCTCGGGGTGCTCGCCGCGCTCCAGGTCATCGAATGGCCGCTCGCACTGGTCATCACCGCCGGTCACCTGCTCGCCGACCAGCACCTGTCCGGGCTGGCGAAGGGAATCGGGGAGGCGCTGGAGTCGGCCTGATCGGCCGGTCCACGGCCGGTGCGCCCGCCGGCTCACGGCGGGGTGCCGTCGGCTGTTCGCCGGGCCCGGCGAACACGCGGCGCGAGAGCCCGGTCACGACCGGCTTGACCTGAATTCGGGCTGAGGTCGCAGGCTGGCCGCATGCTGATCGAACTGCTGAGGGCCGAGGCGAGCCGGGAGCGACCGACTGGTGGGCGTCGCCGGGACCGCCCGGCTCCGCCCCCGGCGTGGGTGTTTTGTCCGGTCGGCCGGCGGTGACCGCCGTCGCGCCCCCGGCCGTTCCGGGGCACCTGTTCGCTCCCAGGCTGCGCGCCATGACGGTGGGCGTGGTGGCCCTGGTGTCGCTGCTGGCCTTCGAGGCGTTGGCCGTAGGCACCGCCATGCCGACCGTCGCCCGCAGCCTCGACGGGCTACCGCTGTACGGGCTCGCGTTCGGCGGCACCTTCGCCTTCGGCGTGGTGGGGATGGTGGTCTCCGGGGTGTGGTGCGACGCTCGCGGCCCCCGGGCACCCGTATGGACCGGGGTGGGC
>NZ_SMKJ01000363.1:0-5646 GCF_004348615.1 Micromonospora sp. KC207 | reverse complement strand
CCCACCGCCCCCGCCGCGGACTGGCCCGTCGCGCCCTGACCGGGCAGCACGCACGTTCGGGCTCGTCCGGGTGTCCGATCAAGGACACTCCGGCTGTCGGCTGCCGGCGAAAAAGCGGCTGGTGGACCTCCACCGGGAGGCAGCGTCGTCACAGCGGCCCGTCCGGGGGCCTACCCACGGTGTACGGTGGCGCCGTCCGGCAAGACCGTCGCCGGTGCCCGGGAGGCGTGGTGGGCGGTTTGCCGCCCGCGAAACCCGGAACGCGGGCGGCGCGTTACGTTGGACATCCGGACCGCCGGCGGTTCCGGCGGACCGAGGGTGGGTCCGTGCCCCGGATCGGCCGGCCACGAGCAGGAGTGAGGTCGCAGGAGACGTGCCGAGCAACGCCAGGACCACCCGTCTGGTCATCGTCGAGTCACCGGCGAAGGCCAAGACGATCTCGGGCTACCTTGGCCCGGGGTACGTCGTGGAGGCCAGCTTCGGTCACGTCCGCGACCTTCCGCGCAACGCCGCCGACGTGCCCGCCAAGTACAAGGGTGAGCCGTGGGCCCGCCTCGGGGTGGACGTCGACAACGGCTTCCACGCCCTCTACGTGGTCTCGCCCGACCGCCGGCAGCAGATCAGCAAGCTGGTGAAGCTGGCCAAGGAGGTCGACGAGATCTTCCTGGCCACGGACGAGGACCGCGAGGGCGAGGCGATCGCCTGGCACCTGGTGGAGACGCTGAAGCCCAAGGTGCCGGTCAAGCGGATGGTCTTCCACGAGATCACGAAGCCGGCGATCCAGGCTGCGGTGGCCAACCCCCGCGAGATCGACCGGGACCTGGTCGACGCCCAGGAGGCCCGACGCATCCTCGACCGGCTGTACGGCTACGAGGTTTCCCCGGTGCTGTGGAAGAAGGTCATGCCGAAGCTCTCGGCGGGCCGGGTGCAGTCCGTGGCGACCCGGATCGTGGTCGAGCGGGAGCGGCAGCGGATGGCGTTCCGCACCGCCGAGTACTGGGACGTCCTGGCCACCCTCGCGGTGGCGAGTTCGGGCGAGGGCCCGCGCACCTTCAACGCCACCCTCGTCGCGCTGAACGGCGACCGGATCGCCACCGGCAAGGACTTCGAGCCGACCACCGGCCGGGTGCGACCGGGGGCGGGCGTCGTGCACCTCGACGAGGGCGGGGCGCGCGGCCTGGCGGCCCGCCTTCAGGGGCGGCCGTTCACGGTCACCCGGGTCGAGGAGAAGCCGTACCGCCGTCGTCCGTACGCGCCGTTCATCACCTCCACGCTCCAACAGGAGGCGGCCCGCAAGCTGCGGTTCTCGTCGCAGCAGACGATGCGCACCGCGCAGCGGCTCTACGAGAACGGCTACATCACCTACATGCGTACGGACTCGGTGAACCTGTCGGAGACCGCCATCGCGGCGGCCCGCCGGCAGATCGTCGAGCTGTACGGCGAGCGCAGCGTGCCGCCGGAGCCGCGTCGCTACACCGGCAAGGTGAAGAACGCGCAGGAGGCGCACGAGGCGATCCGCCCGGCGGGGGACAACTTCCGCACCCCGGGCGAGGTGGCCAGGGAGCTGTCGGGCGAGGAGTTCAAGCTCTACGAGCTGATCTGGCGGCGCACCATCGCCTCGCAGATGACCGACGCGGTCGGCTCCAGCGTCTCGGTGCGGATCCGGGCCGTCTCCTCGGCAAGCGAGGAGGCCGACTTCGGCGCGACCGGCAAGACGATCACCGACCCGGGCTTCCTGCGCGCGTACGTCGAGTCGTCCGACGACGAGAACGCCGAGGCCGAGGACGCCGAGCGCCGGCTGCCCAACCTGGTCAAGGACCAGCCGCTGACCGCCGACGCGTTGGCCGCCCAGGGCCACCACACCCAGCCGCCGTCGCGGTACACGGAGGCGTCGCTGGTCAAGGCTCTGGAGGAGCTGGGCATCGGCCGCCCGTCGACCTACGCGTCGATCATGCAGACCATCCAGGACCGGGGGTACGTGAGCAAGCGCGGCCAGGCGCTCATCCCGTCGTTCCTGGCGTTCGCGGTGATCGGCCTGCTGGAGCAGCACTACCCCCGCCTGGTCGACTACAACTTCACCGCCACCATGGAGAACGAGCTGGACGAGATCGCCGGTGGCGACCACGCCGCCGTCGACTTCCTCACCGCGTTCTACTTCGGCAGCGCCAACGGGGCCGGGGACCAGACCATCGCCCACGCGGGCGGGCTGAAGAAGCTGGTGACCGAGAACCTGAGCGAGATCGACGCGCGCAGCGTCAACTCGATCCCCCTGCACACCGACGACGAGGGGCGCGAGGTCGTCGTCCGGGTGGGGCGCTACGGACCGTACCTCCAGCGGAGCGTGCCCGGCGAGGAGCCGGCGGCGCACGGCGAGGGCGAGGAGGGCGGCGGCCAGGGCGACCGGGCGCCGATCCCCGAGGGGCTGGCCCCCGACGAGCTGACCCCGGAGAAGGTGCACGAGCTGTTCCTCGGCGGGGGCGGCGAGCGCAAGCTCGGCGACGACCCGGCCACCGGGGAGCCGATCGTGCTCAAGTCGGGCCGGTTCGGCCCGTACGTGGCCAGCGGCGAGCGGAAGTCGTCGCTGCTGCGTTCGCAGTCGCCGGACTCGCTCACCCTCGCCGAGGCGCTGAAGCTGCTCAGCCTGCCCCGGCTGGTCGGGGTGGCCCCCGACGGCGTCGAGGTCTTCGCCAACAATGGCCGCTACGGCCCGTACGTCAAGCGCGGTGACGAGTTCCGCTCGCTGGACTCGGAAGACAGGATGTTCACGGTCACGCTGGACGAGGCGCTGGCCCTGCTGGCCGCCCCGAAGACCCGCCAGCGCCGCGCCGCCGCGCCGCCGCTGCGGGAGATGGGCAACGACCCGCTGACCGAGAAGCCCCTGGTGATCAAGGATGGCCGGTTTGGCCCGTACGTGACGGACGGGGAGTTCAACGCGTCCCTTCGGCGGGGGCAGACCCCGGAGGCGCTGACCGTCGAGGAGGCCTCCGAGATGCTCGCCGAGAAGCGCGCGAAGGGCCCGGCCCCGAAGAAGGCGGCGGCGAAGAAGGCCCCCGCCGCCAAGAAGACAACCGCCACGAAGAAGGCCACCGCCACCAAGGCCACGGCTACGAAGAAGGCCACCCCGGCCAAGAAGGCCACCCCGGCCAAGAAGGCGACACCCTCCAAGAAGGCCACCACCTGAATTCCCGGCACGGCGTCAGGGGCCCCCCGCCTGGTCTGCGAGCGGAAGCTCAGGGACCGAGGAGAGTGGTCAGGTGGGGGGAGCGGAAGACGCCGTGCGGGTCCAGGCGGGCGCGGAGGGCCTGGAAGTCGGCGAACCTCGGGTACGTCGGGGCCAGCGACCCGGCGTCGCGCCAGTGCAGCTTGCCCCAGTGGGGGCGTCCGCCCAGGCCCGTGGCCATTTCCTCGACGGCCCGGAAGTACGGCTCGTACGGCACGCCGGCGTACTGGTGAACGGCGATGTACGCCGAGTCGCGCCCGTATCCGTGGGAGAGCCAGATGTCGTCGGCGGCGGTGAATCTGACCTCGACCGGGAAGAGCACCTTGAACGGGAGCCGGTCGATGATCCGGCGCACCTCGGCCAGGGCCTCGGGCAGGGCGGCGCGCGGCAGCCCGTACTCCATCTCCATGAAGCGGACCCGGCGCGGGGTGCAGAAGACCGTGTCGGAGCGGCCGGTGTAGGCGCGTTCGCTGAGCGCCCGGGCGGAGGCCGCGTGGATCGCGGGCACCAGGCGCGGCGCGGCGCGGCCGAGCCGGCAGAGGCCGGCGAAGGCGGTGTTGGACAGGAAGTCGTCGTCCAGCCAGGCGCGCCAGCGCGGCAGTGGCCGGTCGTCGGTGGGCACCCGGTCGTTGATCTTGAGCTGCACCCGGTCGGTGTACGGGAACCAGAAGAACTCGACGTGGTCGTGCGCGGCGACCAGCGACGGCAGGTCGGCGAGGACGTCGGCGAGCAGGGCGGGACGCTCGTGGGCGCGCAGCACGAAGGCGTCCACGACGCGTAGGGTCACCTCGGCCAGCACACCGAGGGCGCCCAGGGAGACGCGGGCGGCGGCGAAGACGTCCGGGTGTTCGCCCGTGGAGCAGCGCAGCACCTCCCCGGTGCCGGTGACCAGGGTGAGTGTCTCGACGAAGGTCGACAGGCAGCCGTACGCCGCGCCGGTGCCGTGGGTGCCGGTGGAGATCGCGCCCGCGACGGTCTGCGCGTCGATGTCGCCGAGGTTGGGCATCGCCAGGCCGTGTTCGGCGAGCAGGGCGTTGAGCCGGTGCAGCGGCATCCCGGCCGGTACGGTGACCAGGCGTCGATCGCGGTCGACCCGTACCCCGGTGTCGAGGTCGGTCAGCTCCATCCGGCTGCCGTCGGCGCACGCGACCGGGGTGAAGGAGTGGCCGCTGCCGACGGGCCTGATCTGCCCGCCGGCGTCTGCGGCGGCCTGGACGGCGGCGGTGATGTCGGCGATCGTACGGGGGCGGAGGATGGTGGAGGCGGCGCTGCGCTGGTTGCCGGCCCAGTTGCTCCAGCTGGGGCTCAGCGGTGTGGTGCTGCCCATGCGCGCTCCTCGACGTGAACGTGAAGTGTCTTCATATCAGGAACGTTGTGCCTGGTAAATACCGCAATCGAGATCCGCTCGTTGTACCGGTAGTCACGTGCTCGTGACGTGCAGATATGTTCATCTGTCGAAGGGGGGTGGCGCCGAGTGTCCACACCAGCCGCCACGACCGGGCCGTTGCGCCGGGTGCCGGTCCAGGGTCGAAGCGTCGCGCGGGTCCAGCGGATGCTGGACGCCTGCGCCGAGCTCGTCGACGAGGTGGGGTACGAGGGACTGACCACGACCCTGCTCGCCGAACGCGCCGAGGTGGCGATCGGGTCGGTCTACCAGTTCTTTCCGGACAAGCGGGCGATCGTGCAGGCGTTGACCCTGCGCACGATGGAATCGTATCTTCAGCGGCTCGACGAGAGATTCGCCTCGGACGACCTAGCCCACTGGTGGGACGGTGTCGACGCGGGGATCGACGAGTACATCACGATGCACCGCACCGTGCCCGGGTTCCGTACCCTGCACTTCGGCGACGTGGTCGACCTGCACCTGCTGGACGAGCAGCGGGACAACAACGGCGTGATCGCCGACCAACTCGCCCGGGTGCTCACCGAGCGGTTCGGGATGGTCGACGAGCCGCGCCTGCGGTTCTGCCTGGAGATCGCCGTCGAGGCCGCGGACGCCCTGATCAAGCTGGCGTTCCGCCGTAACCCCGAGGGCGACGAGCGGGTGCTCGCCGAGGCCAAGGCGCTCATCCGCGAGTACCTGCACCGGCACGTCGAGGCGTCGGCCGAGGCCGCCACCGCCGCCACCCCCGCGTCCTGAGCCGGCGGGGCGGGCGCTTCCGACTCCCGGGGCAGGCCGGCGGGAACGTCACAGGAAGGCGTGGCCCTCTCCGCGGTAGGTGGGGGCGGTCGCGACGACCCGCTCACCCTCGACCAGGTGCAGCTCGTTGACGCGCTCGCACAGCTCGCCGGCCTTCGCGTGCCGGAACCAGACCCGGTCGCCGACGCGCAGGGTGGCCGCCGCCGGGCCGGCCAGCGGGGTCTGCACCTCGCCGGCCCCCTCGGCACCGAGGAGCGTCAGCCCGGCCGGCAGCCAGGGGGTGGGC
>NZ_SMKJ01000362.1:0-5746 GCF_004348615.1 Micromonospora sp. KC207 | reverse complement strand
ATCGTGTCGTCGCCCGAGCCCGGGGCGGCGACCACCCGTACCCCCGGCACGGCCGGAACGCCCCGCGCGGCTCCCTCGACCACCAGCACCACCTCGGCCGGACCAGCGAGCTGCGGCGGTACCCCCGACTCGGCCAGCGGGACGAGGGCGTCGCGCAGCCGGGCGGCGGCCCCGGCCCGGTCCCGCCACCACCCGTCGGGGCGCGACCCGACCACGTTGGCGGCGTCCACGATCAGCAGCGGCGTCGGGTCCATGGTCCCAGCCTGCCACCGGTCGGGACCGCCCGCGCCCGCCCCGCCGGCACCGGGTCGGGACCGCCCGTCTCCGCCGCGCCCGGGTCGGGTCCGGCCCGCCCGCCTCCGCCTCGTCCGCGTTTGTCGCGCCGACCGCCGGGTAGCCATCGCCGACCGTGCCGGCGGCGACTTCACCGGCGAGCGTGCCCGACCCGCGGGAGGACAGCGATGATGGGACCCGGCGACTTCGGCACCGACCCGTGGGACGAGTTCCTGGCCCGGTACTTCGGCCGGGGCGAGGGGGGACGCCGGTCGGCGCACCGGGTCGACATCACCCGGCTGATGACCGCCGACGCACGGGAGATGCTCGCCGACGCGGCCCGCCGGGCGGCGCAGCGGCACAGCAACGACCTCGACACCGACCACCTGCTCTGGGCGGCGTTGCAGCGCGAGGCGCTGCGCGACCTTATCAGGCGGGCCGGTGCCGACCCGGATGCCCTGGTCAACGCCCTCGGCGGGCGGGGCGACGGCGCCCCCCGAGGCGAGGTGCCGCCGAACCTGTCCCTCACCCCGGCCGCGAAGCGGGCGTTGCTCGACGCCCATCAGCTCTCCCGCGCGATGGGCGCCAACTACATCGGCCCCGAGCACATCCTGATGGCGCTGCCGCTGAATTCGGAGTCGCCGGCGGGCCGGATGCTCGCCGCCGGCCGGATCCAGCCCGAATCGTTGCAGGCGGCCAACGCGGAGCGCGGCCCGATGCCCGGCCCGAAGCCCGACCACGGCACCCCCACCCTCGACCAGTACGGCCAGGACCTCACCGAGCTGGCGCGCAACGACCAGATCGACCCGGTGATCGGGCGGGCCGCCGAGATCGAGCAGGCCGTGGAGATCCTGTCCCGACGGACCAAGAACAACCCGGTGCTCATCGGCGAGGCCGGCGTCGGCAAGACCGCGATCGTGGAGGGGCTGGCCGAGCGGATCTGCGACGGCGACGTCCCGCAGACGCTGATCGGCAAGCGGGTGGTGCAGCTCGACCTGGCCGGTTTGGTCGCCGGCACCCGCTACCGGGGCGATTTCGAGGAGCGGCTCAAAAAGGTCATCGAGGAGATCCGCGCCCACCGTGACGAGCTGATCATCTTTCTCGACGAGATCCACACCCTGGTCGGCGCGGGCGGGGCGGGCAGCGAGGGCGGCATGGACGCGTCCAACATGCTCAAGCCGGCCCTGGCCCGCGGCGAGCTGCGGGTGATCGGCGCGACCACGCTGGACGAGCACCGGCGCAGCATCGAGAAGGACGCCGCGCTCGCCCGGCGGTTCCAGCCGGTGCTGGTGCCCGAGCCGACCGTCGAGGACACCGTCGCCATCCTGCGCGGCCTGCGCGACCGCTACGAGGCGCACCACCAGGTCCGGTTCACCGACGAGGCGCTGGTCGCCGCCGCCGAACTGTCCGACCGGTACGTCACCGACCGGTACCTGCCCGACAAGGCCATCGACCTGATCGACCAGGCCGGCGCCCGGGTCCGGTTGCGCAACCGCACCCCCGGCTCCGACGTGCGGGAGCTGGAGCAGCAGCTCGACGAGGTTCGCCGGGACAAGGAACAGGCGGTCTCCGACGAGCAGTACGAGCGGGCGTCCGCGTTGCGCGACCGGCTCGCCGAGCTGGAGGCGCAGGTCAGCCGTGCCAAGGGCGACGACGGCAACGGCTCGCAGGTTCCGGCCGTCGGCCCGCAGGAGATCGCCGAGGTGGTGTCCCGGGCCACCGGCATCCCGGTCGCCCAGCTCACCGAGGAGGAACGCGACCGGCTGCTGCGCCTGGAGGGGCACCTGCACCAGAAGGTCGTCGGCCAGGACGACGCGGTCGGTGCGGTCGCCGAGGCGGTCCGCCGCTCCCGGACCGGGCTGGCCGACCCAGACCGGCCGATGGGCAGCTTCCTCTTCCTCGGCCCCACCGGCGTGGGCAAGACCGAGCTGGGCCGCGCACTGGCGGAGGCGTTGTTCGGCGAGGCCGACCGGATGGTACGACTGGACATGAGCGAGTTCCAGGAGCGGCACACCGTCGCCCGGCTCGTCGGCGCACCCCCCGGCTACGTCGGGTACGAGGAGGCCGGCCAGCTCACCGAGGCGGTGCGCCGCCGCCCGTACGCGGTGGTGCTGCTCGACGAGATCGAGAAGGCCCACCCGGACGTGTTCAACATCCTGCTCCAGGTGCTCGACGAGGGCCGGCTCACCGACAGCCAGGGCCGGACGGTGAACTTCAAGAACACCGTACTGATCATGACGAGCAACCTCGGCTCGGAGCTGATCACCGGCAGCCAGCGCGCTGTCGGCTTCGGCGCCGGCGAGCCCGGCACCGAGCAGGAGAGCGACGAGCTTCGCGAGCGGCTGATGCGCCGGCTCCAGGAGAACTTCCGCCCGGAGTTCCTCAACCGCATCGACGAGGTGATCATCTTCCGCCGGCTGGAGCAGCAGCAGCTACGCCAGATCACCGAGCTGCTGCTGGAGCAGACCCGCCGCCGCCTGCACGCCCAGGACATCGACATCGCCTTCACCGTCGCCGGCATCGACTGGCTCGCCGAACACGGCTACCAGCCGGAGTTCGGGGCCCGCCCGCTGCGTCGGGTGATCCAGCGCGAGGTGGACAACCGGCTGTCCCGGATGTTGCTGGAGAGCGCCGTCTCGCCCGGACAGCGGGTCACCGTGGACGTCCGCGACGGCGCACTGGCCTTCGAGGTGGTTGCCGGAGACCGGGGCTACTCCGCCGCCACCACGTCCCACCCCCGGTGAGTGGCGGAGGCCGCGGATGACCGAGCCCGAGGAAACCACCGAGGAGACCGGGACCAACCCGGAACGCAGCGAGCCGATCATGGCCCCACCGACGGCCAACCCCGCCCGGGTGCGGGTGCTGCCGGAGGGCCTGGATTCCCACACCGGCGACTCGGAGCCGTCCGGGCCGCCGCCCGGAGAGGAGACGTGATGGTACGCGAGGCGCGACTCGATCCCGAGGTCGAGGAGCTCTGGGAGGAGTTCCACGCCGAGGTGAACGTCACCTCCGAGCAACTGCGTAGCTGGCTGCTGACCCGTGGCTCCGGCACGGAGTCCTTCGGGCCGAATCCCGACCTCGACCTGCCCGAGCCGGGCCGGCAGATCCTGGCCGTGCTCCGCAAGCGCAAGGTCGACCTGACCGGCGCGGACATCGAGGTGATGCGCCAGGCCGTCGACCGCATCCGGTCCCTGACCGCCGCCCGCCCGGCCGCCGGTGCCGCCGACGAGTGGCGCCGCTCCCTGCTCGACCTGGGCCACGACGTCCTCGTGGAACGCTGAACCGTCAGCTGGTCTGCTCGCGTCGGCCGGTCCGCTGAACCGTCAGCAGACCCGCGGCGGTCCGTGTCGGCCGGCCCACCGGCTCCGTCGCCGCCGTTTCACGGCGGCGACGGAGCCGGTGGCGGGTTCACTCCGATTCCATACTGCCGATCTCCAGGCCGGCGGCGTCGGCGGCGGCCTGCCGCTCGCCGCGCGCCCGCTCCTCCTGGCTCAGCAGGGTGGCGTACTCGGCCACGTCGGCGGGAGCGGGGACCTCGGGCAGGCGGCGCAGGAACGCCTCCACGGCCCGGGCGGCGGCGCTGTGCGCGGCGGCGGCCACGCGCAGGGTCTCCCGGTCGTCGGCGGTCGGCTGGGTATCGGTCATGGGGCCCTTGATACCCACCATCAGGCGGTTCGCACCCCGGAACCGGCGTCCCCGACGAGCGGCCCGGCCGGGGCCGACCTGCGCACCCCGAAATCCGGGTGCCGCAGTAGCCAGGCCAAATAGTCGGGGTGCGCGGCGAGCGAGTCGGCGTACACCGCCACCGCTGCCTCCAGCACCTCGTCGGCGAAGCTCGCGCCGGCCGAGTCCGAGTGCCAGCCCAGCAGCAGCCGCCAGCGTAGCGGTGCCCCGGCCAGCCGGCGGGTCACCAGTCCGGGCACCGGACGGAAGGTGGCCTGGCACAGGGCCACCGCCGCGCCGGCCTCCACCAGGTCGATGCAGCCGCGCACGTCGGCCTCGTACATCTTGCGGGGGGTGAAGCCGGCGCGGGCGCAGGCGGCGGCGAAGCAGTCGCCGAAGCAGCCGTCGCCCGGGGCGGCGACCCACTGCTCCGCGCGTAGGTCCACCAGCCGGACCTCGTCGTGGTTGGACATCGGGTGTTGCTCGGGCAGCAGCACCTGCACGGGCTCAATCGCCACCTCCCGCCAGGTCAGCCCGTACCCGGCCGGCGGGACCGCGTCGCCGCAGACCCCGACCAGCGCGTAGTCCAACCGGCCGCCCCCGACGAGCTGGGCCAGCTCGTCGGCGGACCAGGAGGCGTGCGTGGTGATCTGGGCCTGCGGGTGCGCGGCGACGAGCCGGTGCACCAGACGGCCGAGGATGGGGCTGTTCACCCCGCCGAAGCGGTACCGGGCGGGTGTCGGGCCGGCGCCGGCCAGCCGGGCCGCCTCGTCCTGAAGGCCCTGCATGGCCGGCAGCAGCACCCGGGCCCGGGACAGCACAAGCTCGCCGAGCGCGGTGGGCCGGGCCCCCCGACGGTCCCGCTCGAACAGTGGCCCGCCGAGCGCCCGCTCGATGCGTTGGAGCTGGGCGGTCAGCGCCGGCTGGGCCAAGCCGAGCGTGGACGCCGCCTTCGTCACGCTCCCTGTCTCCGCGATGGCGCAGACCACCCGCAGGTGTCTCAGCTCCAGATTCATACGGTGACGGTATGACCACGGAAGGATCGATGGAAGGGTCCTAGCGGATAGGAGTTGACCGATACCCCTCAGTGACCGACCGGTATCCGGTCGGTGATCCGGTGGTAACCGTCCGGTATCCGGTCAGTCTTCTGGTGGAATCAGGTCCGACGGGTAGGTCGGCCGGCCGGTCACCGCGTCGCGGACCTTGTCCACCACGCCTACCGCCGGCTCGACGATCCGGTTCCACGGCGGGGTCGCCGGGGTGCCCGGGTGCGGCCGGGTCGGCGCGGCCTCCCCGGCGATCTCCCACCGGTTGCCCAGCCGGATCAGCTCCGCCTCGGTGGCCACCTCGCGCAGCGGCGCCAGCAGCGCCGCGGCCCGGGCGACGTGGCGGCGTATCCGGTCGGCCACCTCGGCCAGCGCGGGATCCGCCGGCCCGGCCAGCGCCTTGAGGGCGGTCAGCAGCTCGCCCGCGGCCCCGATCTCCCGGTCGACCGCCGCGCTGGCGTCGGGCACGGCGGCCCGCACGGCGGGGAACAGGTACTGCTCCTCCGCCGACAGGTGCCGCGACACCGTGGCGGTCAGCACCTCGACCACCTCGCCGAGCCGCTGCGGCGCGGCGTCCGGGTCGGTGGCCCGGTCGGCCAGCTCGAGCAGCCGCCGTTGCTCGCGGTCGACGAGGTCGACGAGACTTCGACCGCCGGGCCGGTAGCCCTCCTCGGGCACGGGCGGCAGCGGGGGCAGGGGGACGGTCATGGTGCCCTCCTCGGCTGGCGGGCGCGGGCCCCGAGGGGAGGCGGGCGGCCCGAGGG
>NZ_SMKJ01000361.1:0-5799 GCF_004348615.1 Micromonospora sp. KC207 | reverse complement strand
CGTCGACCCGGACCAGGGCGACCCCGGCGACGATCAGGGCACCGCCGAGCAGTTGCACCACCGTCGGCAGTTCGCCCAGCACCAGCCAGGCGATGAGCACCGCGAACATCACCTCGGTCAGCCCGATGAACGACGACAGCCGGGCACCGAGAATCCGGGTCGCGGCGATCCCGGTCAGGTACGCGACGACCGCGGCGACCAGCGACAGGCCGACGATGGGCACCAACCAACTCGTGCGCTGCCCCGCGAAGGTCACCTCGCCGAAGACGGCCCGCAGCGGCAGCGCCCCGGCGAGGCCGAGCACGAGCAGGGCCGCCGCGCCGACGCCCATCCCGGCGCTGGCCATCGCCACCGACGGCAGGCCGTCGTCGAGCCGCCCGGCGATCACGAAGTACCCGGCCAGGCCGACCGCCGCGCCCAGCCCCCAGAGCACGCCGACCGGGTCGAGGCGGCCGGCCCCGGTCAGGTCCAGTACGGCGGGGAGGCCGGCGAGCGCGGCCACCGATCCGGCCACGGTCAGCCGGCGCGGGCGCTGCCCGTGCGCCGCCCACATCCAGCCGACCACGAGGACGATGCCGAGGTACTCCAGCAGCAGCGCCACGCCGACCGGAAGGTAGCGCACGGCGTTGAAGAAGCACGCCTGGGCCAGGGCGACGGCGAGCAGCCCGAACGCGCCCACGGAGACGAGGTTGCGCCGCAGCACGTCCCACCGGCCGCGCAGGGCCAGCACCGCCGGCACCGCGAGGACAGCGGCGGCGGTGCCGACCCGGGCGATCACCACGGCCTCCGCGGACCACCCGGCCTCGATCAGCGACCGGGCGAAGATGCCCGAGGTGGCGAAGGTGACGGCCGACAGCAGCGCCAGGCCAAGGCCGGCACCGGCGGTTCGTTGACGCATCGACTCTCCTCGGAACGTCATGAGCTCGAATGTCATGAGTGAAGCAGATTATGCTCGTGACGCTAGATCGGTCGCCCGACAGGAGTCAAGTTGCTTTTCGCCCATGACACCGAGCCCGCGCTGATCGCCGCCGCCGCCCTCGTCAACACCGGAGGCCGCCACGGCGAGGCACTGCCCGACGTGGCGGCCCTGGACGCGTTCCTCGCCACGCACGGCTGGACCGGCCGGCACGAGCACACCGAAGCGGAGCTGCGGTCCGTCCGGGAGCTGCGCCCCCGGCTACGCCGGATCTGGTACGCCGACACCGACGAGATCGTCGCCACCGTCAACGGGCTGCTGCGCGACGCGGGGGCGCTGCCGCAGCTCATCCGGCACGACGACGAGCCGTACCACCTGCACGCCGTGCCGAGGGACGCACCGCTGGCCACCCGGATGGCCGTCGAGGCCGCGATGGCCCTCGCCGATTTGGTACGCGGCGGCGAGCTGGGCCGGCTACGCGTGTGCGAGCACCCGGACTGCGACAACGTGCTGGTCGACCTGTCCAAGAACAGGTCCCGCCGGTACTGCGACGCCGGCTGCGGCAACCGGGCCGCGGTCACCGCCTATCGCGCACGCCGGGCCGCCACCCGCCCCTGAACCGGGGCCGCTCGGCCTCGCCGCTGGGCTGCGCCGTGCGCCGGGACAGCGCCGCCATGTCGGCGACGTGGCGGCATCTCAGCCGGGCTGAAGATCATGTCGGGCAGGTGGCGGTACCCCAGCCGACGGATGCCGCCACCTGTCCGACATGAAGTCGATCAACCGGCCTCGCGTGCCGCCCACTCCTCGCGGAGCAGCTCGTACTCGACCTCGCCGTGCTCGGTGCCCTCGATCGGGTCGTCCCAGTGCAGGTGGAACGTGCGCACGTACCGCAGGCCGGTTTTCTCCATCACCCGCCGGGAGGGCGTGTTGACCGCCATCGTCTCCGCCCACACCCGGGCCAGGCCGAGGGCGGTGAACGCGTGCCGGAGCAGGGCACGGGACCCCTCGGTGGCCAGGCCGCGTCCCCACGCCGCCCGCCGCAGCCGGTACCCCAGCTCGGCCTGCGTCACCGGCACCGGCCCAAGCAGGGGTTCCGCCCTCGGAGCGTCCAGGGCGAACCAGCCGAGGAACGTGCCCGTCACCCGGTCGACAGCGGCCCACCGGCCCAGGCCGGGGCACCGGTCGTACCCGGCCAGCAGGCGGGGCAGCAGCTCGCCCCGGACCACGTCGGCAGGGGTGGGCCTACCCCCGGTCAGGTAGCGCATGACCTCCGGGTCCGAGTCCAGCTCCGTCAGGGCGTCGGCGTCCGCCTCCGTGAACCGGCGCAGCCGCAGCCGCTCGGTCTCCAGCAGGACCGCCCCGGACCCGTCGACCCCCGTCACGCCCGTCATGGGGCGATGATGCCCCGCCCCGCCCGGCCAGTCGACCGCAATGTCGGCGACGTGGCGGCATCCCCGTCGGGCTAAAGATCATGTCGGGCAGGTAGCGGTATCCCAGCCGCCGGATACCGCCATGTCGCAGACATGAAGTCGATCAACCGACCCTCGGGGGCGTCACCGACCGGTCAGCGCGGGGGTGCCGCGACGAAGGCCCGCCACGCGTACGGGTCGATGGTCAGCACCGGCCCCGAAGGATCCTTGCTGTCCCGCACCCCGACCACCCCGGAAAGATTCGTCGCCACCTCCACACACTGATCGTTCTGACCGCTGCGACTGCTCTTGCGCCACCGGGCACCGATCAGCTCCATGACTCCGCCACTTCCCTCAGCAACTCGATGGACTCCTCCGGCGGCAACGCCGCGCCGAGGGTAACCTCCCACACCTGTTGGAGCCGAGACAGATCCTCGCGCCGGTCCAGTTCCTGGCCGCCGATCTGGCCACCGAGAAAGGCCAGCTCGGCTCCATCCCGGAGGGTCGCCAGGATGAATGGGCCGTTGAGCGCGGGGTGCTCCTCGGCGGAGGAACGCACGACGTGCAGCCGGACCCGCGGGTGCTCGGTGGCGATCCTGGCGAGGTGCGCCGCCTGGTCGCACATCACCTTGCGCCCACCGACCCGGCGTCGAAGGGGCGCCTCGTCCAACACGGCGACCACCTGCGGCGGACGGTCTCCGTAGAGGACGCGCTGACTCTCCATACGGTCGGTCAGTCGGCGCTCGACCTCGTCGGGCTCAAGGATGCCGCCCGCCTCGAAGACGGCGCGGGCGTACGCCTCGGTCTGGAAGAGGCCGGGCACGTGCAGCGGATCGAACCAGCGCAGCGCGCGGGCCTGGTCCAGGATCGCCCGCCAGCCACGCAGCCAGACCTGGGCCTTGTCCAGGCTGACCAGCTCGGCGAGCATGCGACCGAAGAGGCCGCCGCTGTCGAGCGCCTCGTCGACCAGCTCCAGGTATTTCGCGGCGGGCGGCTGCTGTCCCAGCTCGACGGCGCTCACCAGCGACGGCGAGTAGTTGATCGCCTTCGCCAGCTCCTCCTGGCTCCAGCCCCGGCGCATCCGCGCCCGGCGCAGCTCCGCGACCAGGAAAGCCGCCGCCGTCATCCGCCCACCGGTCATCAACAACCACCCTCCACCGTCACGGTGATCCACTCCGATGTGCCGCCACCTGCGGCAACACCCGGAGCACCCCGGCTCCCACAACGGCCGGAGACACTTCCGAACGTAGCGGTGCGCTCACCAGACTGTGAAGGGCGGACGGCCAAAGTGGCCTATCCCCCCGTCCCGGCGTCCACCGGGGCCGCCCCGCTCCCCCGGCCGGGCGCCCCACAGGGGGCGATGACGCAGATGACTCAACCCCGTAGGGAGGCCGCTCCATGCCCCGACCCGCGCGCAACCAACGAGCCGCACACCCGCCGACCCCGCAGCGCCGGCCGGAGGCGGCTCACACAGCGCTTCGGCCGCTCTGGCTGTGCCGGGCCTGCGCCGCGCCCTGGCCGTGCGCCTTCGCGCGGCTCACCCTCCGGCAGGAGTACGCGCACGACAAGATCGGGTTGCACGTCTACCTCTGCGCGGTGCTGCACGAGGCGACCGCCGATTTGTACCGGCTGCACCCGCACGACGGCCCCGACCCGCGATCCCTGTTCGACCGGTTCCTCGGCTGGGTACGCGGCCCGGGTCCCGGCCCCGGCGGCGGCGACCACCCAGGCCCGGCGTGACCCGGCACGTGGCGTCAGGGATGCGTCATCCGGAGCAGGTCGAGGGCCTCGTCGAGTTGCTCGCCGGTGAGCCTGCCGTTGGCCACGTGCCCCCGGGCGATCACCACGTCGCGGATCGCCATCTCCTTGGCCAACGCCTCCTTGGCGATGGAGGCGGCCTCGTCGTACCCGAGGTGGCGGTTGAGGGGGGTGACGATCGACGGCGAGCCTTCCGCGTACGCGAGACAGACGTCCGCGTTCGCGACCAGGCCGGCCACGCAGCGGTCGGCGAGCAGGCGGCTCGACGCGGCCAGCAGCCGGATCGACTCCAGCAGGTTGCGGGCCATCACCGGAAGCATGACGTTCAGCTCGAAGTCGCCCTGCGACCCGGCGAACCCGACCGCCGCGTCGTTGCCGATCACCTGGGCGCAGACCTGCCGCACCGCCTCGGCGACCACCGGGTTGACCTTGCCCGGCATGATCGACGAGCCGGGCTGGAGGTCCGGGATGCGCAGCTCGCGCAGGCCGGCGCGAGGGCCGGAGCCCATCCACCGGATGTCGTTGGCGATCTTGTAGAGGCCGACGGCGATGGTGCGGAGTTGCCCGGACGTCTCCACCAGCGCGTCCCGAGCGCCCTGCGCCTCGAAGTGGTTGCGCGCCTCGGTCAGGGGCAGCTCGGTGAACTCACGCAGCCTGGCGATCACCGCCGCCGCGAAGCCGAGCTGAGTGTTGATCCCGGTGCCCACGGCGGTGCCGCCCAGCGGCAGCTCGGCCAGCCGGGGCAGCGCAGCCTCCAGCCGCTCGACGCCGTAGCGGACCTGGGCGGCGTACCCGCCGAACTCCTGGCCGAGGGTGACGGGCGTGGCGTCCATCAGGTGGGTGCGCCCGGCCTTGACCACGGTCTCGAACTCGGCCGACTTGGCCTCCAGCGCCTCGGCGAGGTGGGTCAGCGACGGGATCAGGTCCTCGACGACGAACTGCGTCGCCGCCAGGTGGATGGATGACGGGAAGACGTCGTTGCTGGACTGCGAGGCGTTCACGTCGTCGTTCGGGTGCACGTCCCGACCCAGTTCCCGGCTGGCCAGGGTGGCGATGACCTCGTTGGTGTTCATGTTCGACGAGGTCCCCGAGCCGGTCTGGAACACGTCGATGGGAAACTGGTCGTCGTACCCGCCGTCGGCCACGTGGGCGGCGGCGGTGGCGATCGCGGCGGCCACCTCCGCGTCGATCACGCCCAGCTCGCCGTTGACCTGCGCCGCCGCGCCCTTGATCTGGGCCAGGGCCTTGATCTGGGCCGGCTCGATTCCCCGGCCGGAGATCGGAAAGTTCTGCACCGCGCGCTGGGTCTGCGCGCGCCACAGCGCCTCGGCGGGCACCTCCACCTCGCCCATTGAGTCGCGTTCGATCCGGTAGCCCGCTGCCTCTGGAGTCGTCACGCATACCATCCTGCCCCGGCCGTCGCCAGCCCGCAGATGATCGCCCGCTCGAGTGGGCGGGCGGGCCGAAAGACGAAGGCGCGGAGACAGTCACGTAGTTAAGATCATGGAATCGTTGTCTCCCACCGAAGGGGCTCACCTTGCAGTTCAACGGGGGTTCCACCGGCGTCCCTCCGGGACGCCTCCGGCGCGCACCGCGCCGGATTTTCACCGCGGGCCTCGCCGGCCTGCTCGCCGGCGCGGGCGCGCTGGCTGTCACCACCGGGCCGGCCGCCGCCGGCGTGGCCCAGTACGTCCTGCCGGCCAGTGTGAGCTACAC
>NZ_SMKJ01000360.1:0-5804 GCF_004348615.1 Micromonospora sp. KC207 | reverse complement strand
GCGTAGGAACGCCTGCCAGCAGCGGTCGACATCGGCGGGGGTGGCGCTGACCGTGGAGGACCACAGCCATACCGGTTTCGGGTTCCGGTCGCCGGGCAGGTGATCAACCTGTAGCCGGATGAGCCTGCCCTCGATGACCGG
The DNA here is from genome assembly GCF_004348615.1 of Micromonospora sp. KC207. Taxonomy (NCBI): domain Bacteria; kingdom Bacillati; phylum Actinomycetota; class Actinomycetes; order Micromonosporales; family Micromonosporaceae; genus Micromonospora; species Micromonospora sp. KC207. The sequence goes on along the minus strand of NZ_SMKJ01000360.1, from coordinate 5,663 downwards.
TAGGTCGTGAGTATGGTCGATCCAGCTGGTGCGGCGGGTGAGTCTCGGATGCAGCCGGTCCCAGCTGGTGGCGTGCGCGGTGCCGTATCGGCTGGTGTCGGTGGTGGTGCGCTGGTGCGGCGTCGGCCAGGTGTCGGGGTTGTCCAGGCGGAATTCGGGGCCGTGTTTGGGTGGGCGACCGGTCGTTTCTGGCGTTCGGGGTGGCTTGGGCAGGCGCAGGACCCGGTCGGCGCGGATTCCGGCCGATCAGCTGTACGGGCAGGTCCGCCAGGACGTGGGCGAGGCGGGTGACGTCGTAGCCGGTGTCCATGACGATGGCGATGCCCGGGTCACCGTCGCGCCAGTGACCGGCGGCGGTCAGCCGGTCAATCACGGTGTGGACCTGCTGGGCGGTCACGGTGGCGTCGTCGGTGGGCCCGAGGCGTCGCGCGTCCAGAACCGCGGTCCACGAGGTGCGTCCTGGCTCCAGGGCGGCGACGATCGAGTAGGGCCAGCCCGGGATCATCTGGGCCTGGCCCCTGGCCCGGCCGTAGGTGTGACAGAACAACCTGTCCGCGCTGGTGGGCGCGGCCGGACGCAGCCAGTTGGTGACATCGACCGCGAGCAGGATCCGCCCGTCACCAGTACGTGGCACTGGCAGGCCCGCCAGGGCGGTGCGGAGCCGGTCGATGTCGATGCGGCCGTTGTTGAGACCGTCGTACAAGGCGCCGTGGCCTCGCCTGTGTTCGGGCGTCAGTGTCAGGTCGACCAGGCTGTGCACCGGACCGTCCACGCACAAGGCCGCGTCGGTGAGTTCGAACAACGCGTCCGCCCGTCGAATCAGACACCGGTAGAAGTCCCGACGAAAGCATGCCAACACCGCCGCCGCGTCCGCGACCGACTCGGTCACGGACGGGTCGGGTGGCACCAATCTGCCCAGGTAGTCCAGAATCGTGGCCAGGGCCACCGCCTTGGTCTTCGTATCCCGCCAGGGATCAGAAGATCATCGAGCGGTGGCCGTCTTCCGCCGCGACGACGCGCCGAATCCACACAGGATCATCGACACCGGCCCGCCGCCGAGGTTAAAGAACAAGCTCAGACCCGACACAACCTGACCATTCAAGATCTGTAAGCGCTTGTCGTTCTGCGCGTCGCGTAGCTACGACTCGTGCGAACATGACCGATGCAGACCGCAAGCGGCTGTGGGTGCGCGGGTCGGCGATTCGGGGCCGCCCGACCTGCTACGGGCGGGGGCAAGTGAAGCGTCGCGCAGGCCCCGCAAGCCGCCCGGGGAACTAATGCCGGCTGAGTTGATCTGTTCAGTTCCAGATTGTTGGATTGGTCCTATTTGCTTCGCCCGCTGGCGTGCGCTCGGCTTTACCCGATGGCCGCGCCGGAACCGGCGGCGTAGCCGATCAGGATGGTGCCGGGTGCCCACACCGCGACGGCGACCGCGTCGTACACGAGGAACCGGCGATAGCGCATACCAGCTACGCCGGCCACCCGCGGTACGAGCGTGCGTACGAACGCGGTGCACCGGCCGATCGTGACGGCGATCCCGCCGCGCCGCACCAGGTGCTCGGCACGCCGCCAGCGCCGGCTTCCGATGCGCCGGCCCAGTCGACCGGTGCGCAGCCGGGGGCCGGTGATACGGCCCTCCCAGTAGCCGACCGAGTCACCGAGCAGCGCGGCCAGCACCGCGACGGCGGTCGTCACCGGCAGGTCCAGCGTGCCGGTGGCCGACAGTGCGCCGAGTGCCAGCATGACCGACGCGGCCGGCACGAACGCGCCGAGAAGCACCCCGACCTCGGCCGCGATCAACAGCGCACCGGCGGCGTAAACGGTCACCGGTGGTAGCTGCGACCCCCGCTCCACCAGCCAGGTTCCCAAATCCATTTGTCAACCGTAGGCGGACCGGAGGGCGCCTGGCCTCGATCGAGCGGGCCCGGACGCGGCCGGCCCGGCGGCCCGGCCGGCCGGTGGATCGAGGCACGCCGGCCGATCGAACGAGACCCGTCGACTGGGGGTGGTCCGTATCGTCGCGGTGTGGACGCGACAGCCCGCCGGCCAGCCCGCCCGACGTGGCGCCCGGTGCTGCTGTGCGTCACGGTCGGCACCATGGTCGCCGTGGTGAACGCGCTGTTCGACTGGCCGATCGGGACGGCGGAGCGGTGTATCGTGATCGCCCTGGCCGTCGCGAGCGGCCTGCTGCTCGGCGCGCTGCCCAGGTGGCCGCTGGTCGCGGTCGGCGCCGAGGCGGTCGCGCTCGTGACGACCACCCGGTTCTCACCCTTCACCAATGCCGCAGCGCTGCTGTTCCTCCTCGTCGCGCTCGGCGTGCTCGGCCACCGCGCGCGCTGGCCGGTCACGCTGGCCGGTGCGGTCGCGACATACGCCGCGCTGGTGGTGCAGGCGTCGTTCGGCAGTGACATCGACGCGCCGTTGGCGACGCTGCTCGGCGTGACGGCCCTGCCCGTGGTGGCCGGCCGCTACCTGGCCGGCGTGCAGCGGGCCCGGCAGGTGGCCGAGGAGCGGGCCGCGGAGGCCGAGGCGCGCCGCACCGCCGAGACCCATGCGGCGCGGCTGGCCGAGCGGGCCCGCCTCGCTCGGGACCTGCACGACATCATCGCGCACCACGTGGGCGCGATGACACTGCGGGCCAGCGTCGGCACGCTCGCGCTGGACAGCGGCGGTGACCCGGCGGTGGCCCGCGCCGCGCTCGTTGACGTGGCCACGACCGGGCGTCAGGCGCTGGACGAGCTGCGCGGCGTGCTGGCGGTGCTGCGTGACCCGGACGCGGTTGACGCGGGCGAGGGGTCGGCGTTGGTGACCGACCCGGAGGCGACACTCGTCGACGCGGTCGACCGGTTGCGCCGGGCGGGCGTGCCGGTCACCGCCGAGGTCGACCCGCGGCTGGCCGACACCTCGCTGCTGGTTCGCACCACGGTGGTCCGGGTCGTGCAGGAGGCGTTGACCAACGTCCTCAAGCACACCGGCCCCGGCACCGAAACCACGGTCGGCGTCACGGTTTCCGGCACCGGCGCGGTGCGCGCGGTGATCGAGAACGCGCCGCCGTCGGGGCCGGGACCGACGCGGCTTCCGGTATCCGGTCAGGGGCTGGACGGGATGCGGCAGCGGGTCGCCGTGCTCGACGGCACGCTGACCGCCGCCCCGACGTCCCGGTTGGGATGGCGGGTCGAAGCGAACCTGCCCGGGAAGGGGCAGTCATGATCCGTGCGTTCGTCGTCGATGATCAGGGCCTGGTCCGGGCCGGCATTCGGGTCCTGCTCGATACCGCACCCGACATCGAGGTGGTCGGGGAGGCGGCCGACGGGCACAACGCGGTGCGGCTGGTCGAGCGGCTGCGCCCGGACGTCGTGCTGATGGACATCCGCATGCCCCGTGTCGACGGCATCGAGGCGACCAGGCGGTTGCTGGCCGCGGCACCGTTGACGAACGTGCTCATCCTCACGACGTTCGCCGACGACGACAGTGTCTACGGCGCGCTGAGCGCCGGTGCGGTGGGGTATCTCGTCAAAGACGGCGAGCCGGCCGACATGCTCGATGCGGTGCGCCGGGCCGCGCGCGGCGAGCCGCTGCTCGCACCGTCCGTGCTCGCCCGCGTCGTCGACCGGGCCCGCCGCTCGCATGCGGCCGACCGGGACGGTGACAACGAGCAGCCCGACGCCGCGGCCCTGGCCGCGCTCACCGCCCGCGAGCGCGACGTGCTCAGCCTCGTCGGCGTCGGGCTCTCCAACGCCGAGATCGCCCGATACCTGAACGTCGGTGTGACGACGGTGAAGACGCACATCGTGGCGCTGCTGGAGAAGCTCGGTGCCCGAAACCGGGTGCAGGCCGGCATCCTCGCTCACCGGCTCGGACTCGTCGACGAGCAGTTCCGTCCACGTCGGGAGCCGGCGGACTGACGCCGCGGCCGGCGCGCGTGGTAGACCAGCGCCGGTGGCAGGTTCGCCCATACCGTGCGGCCGGCCACCACCTCCTCGAAGACGCCGGTCAGCCGGTTCCGCAACCGCCGGGCGGGGCTGGTCCAGCTCGCGTGCAGGTACGCGAACGTGGTGAACGCTCCGTGCGGTGCCATGCCGGCGGCGATCGCCGCCATCGTCCGGTCCACCAGCGCGGCGGGCAGCACCGCCCAGGGCAGCCCGCTCACCACCACGTCGGCCGGTGGCAGCCCGTACGCGGTGAGCACGTCCGGCAGCTCGTCGGCGGCCGCCGCCACCACGTCTACCAGCGGAAACCGGCGCCTCAGCAGCTCCGTGAACACCGGGTCGACCTCCAGCGCCACGTGGCGCCCTCGGCCGCCAAGCCGGCGCTGGATCAGCTCGGTGAACGCGCCGGTGCCTGGCCCGAGCTCGACCACCACAGGATGGCCGGTGTCCGGCACCGGCGCGGTGGCCCGCCACGCGAGCCGCGACGAACTCGGTGCCACCGCGCCGACGCGCCGCGGGTTTTGCAGGAACCGGCCCAGGAACAACGCCGTCTCTATCGTCACGACGCGCACGCTACGAGTCGGCACCCGGCCGGTGCCTCGATCGGTTGGCCGCAGCGTCGACCGGTCGATCGGTACGCGGGCCTGGTGAATCTCGTTGTCGCCTGGATGAGGTCCGGCTGCGAGGGGTGCCGGCAGGGCGGCCCCTTCTCCACGTTTCTCCGCGAGGTGGAGGGAGGCCGCCCGTCGCCCCCCCGGCCCGCCTGACCTTGGGTTGCCCGCCCTACCGGCCGTGGAAGCGGGCGGGCCGTCTCTCCAGGAACGCGCGCATGCCCTCGGCCTGATCCTCGGTGGCGAACAGGGCATGGAACGCGCGTCGTTCGAAGAGCAGCCCCTCCCGCAGACCGACCTCCTGGGCCCGGTCCACCGCCTCCCGGGCGGTCATCACGGCCAGCTTGCCGTAACCGGCGATGGTCTCGGCCACGGCCGTCGTCTCGGGCAGCAGCCGATCGGCGGGAAACACCCGGGCGACCAGGCCGGCGCGTTCGGCCTCCTCGGCATCCATCAGCCGACCGGTGAGGTCGCCTTAGACCTGCCGATGAGTCTGGTCAGTCGCTGGGTGCCGCCGATACCCGGGATGACACCGAGCTTGATCTCCGGCTGGCCGAACCGGGCGGTGTCCGCAGCGAAGATCAGGTCGCACATCATCGCCAGCTCGCAACCACCACCCAGGGCGTGACCGGCGACTGCGGCGATCTTCGGCGTACGTAGTGTGGGCTTGACCCGGTTTGGCGGACATCCCAGCTCAGAGGGGCTGTGTGCTCCTCGGGAGGATGTTCATCATGGAAGGCATGGGTAAGAAACCACGTCGGCCGCGTCGGGCGTTCACGCCGGAGTTCAAGGCGGAGATCGTCGAGGTGTGTCGACGGGGTGACCGTACGGTCGGTCAGGTCGCGAGGGACTTCGACCTGACCGAGACCGCGGTACGTGAGTGGGTCAGGCAGGCCGATCTCGATGCCGGCACCCGGTCGGATGGGTTGACCAGCGACGAGCGGGAGGAGTTGGCGCGGCTGCGACGGGAGAACCGCCGGCTGCGGGAGGACGTGGACATCCTCAAACGGGCCACGGCTTTCTTCGCGAAGGAGACCCATCGCCAGCTACGGATGGGATTTCCGGGGAGGGGTTGTCTTCCCGGTCGTGCTGCTGGTGGCGATGTGGACGTCGTAGCGGCTGT